>NZ_JBSVWQ010000341.1:0-4488 GCF_054071215.1 Pseudomonas sp. SDO5522_S412
GCTGCGTAGCGGCCCCAAAAAAGCGGGAGCAAGCTCCCTCGCCACAAGAAGCTCCCTTACCGCAGCAAGATCCCTCACCACAGGGAATGCATCCCGGGGTTGCAAGTTGCCGGGGCCGGCCGCATAAATTGGGGATGAACCTTCCTGAATCAACGGACACGGTCTTGAACGGTTTCCACCCCGCCGTCAGCACCTGGTTCCGCAGCACGTTCCCGTCGGTGACCGCCGCCCAGGCCCAGGCGTGGCCGCTGATCCGCCAACGCCGCTCCACACTGATCGCCGCACCCACCGGCTCCGGCAAGACCCTGACTGCCTTTCTCGCGGTGCTGGACGATCTCGTGCACCAAGGCCTGGCCAATGGCGGCCAACTGCCAGACCAAACGCTGGTGGTCTACGTCTCGCCCCTGAAGGCTCTTTCCAACGACATCCAGATCAACCTGCAAACCCCGCTGGCCGGCATCACCGAGCACTTGCAGCGCCTCGACCTGCCACCGCTGGCGATCCGCACCGCCGTGCGTACCGGCGACACTCCACAGAAAGACCGCGCCCTGATGCGCAAGCACCCGCCGCACATCCTGGTCACCACCCCGGAATCGCTCTACGTGTTGCTCGGCTCGGATTCCGGCCGGCAGATGCTTGCCAGCACCCGCACGGTGATCGTCGATGAGATCCACGCCATCGCCGCCAGCAAGCGCGGCAGCCACATGGCCCTGACACTGGAGCGCCTGCAGGGTTTGTGCAGCGAACCGCTGACCCGCATCGGCCTGTCCGCCACGCAAAAGCCCATCGAGGCGGTGTCGCGCTTTCTGGTGGGCACCGGCCGGCCTTGCGAGATCGTCGATATCGGCCACGCACGCCCACGGGACCTGGATATCGAAGTGCCGCCGGTGCCGCTGTCGGCCGTCATGGCCAACGACGTGTGGGAGCTGGTCTACGACCGCCTCGCCGAACTGGCCAGGCAACACCGCACCACGCTGATTTTCGTCAACACCCGGCGCCTGGCCGAACGCCTGGCCCGGCACTTGAGCGAGCGCCTGGGCAAAACCGCCGTCGCCGCCCACCACGGCAGCCTCGCGAAGGAAATGCGCCTGGACGCCGAACAACGGCTCAAGGCCGGTGAGCTGCAGGTGTTGATCGCCACTGCGTCGCTGGAACTGGGGATCGATATCGGCGATGTCGACCTGGTGTGCCAGATCGGCTCGCCCGGCTCGATCAACGGTTTTCTGCAACGGGTCGGACGCTCCGGGCATCAGGTCGGCGGCACGCCCAAAGGCCGGTTGTTCGCCACCACCCGCGACGACCTGATCGAATGCGCCGCCCTGCTCGACTGCGTGCGCCGGGGCGAGCTGGACACCTTGCTGATTCCGGTTGCGCCGCTGGATGTGCTGGCCCAGCAGATCATCGCCGAAGTCAGCTGCCAGGAATGGCAGGAACAGGCCCTGCTGACGCTGATCCGCCGCGCCTCGCCCTACGCCGAGCTGGATGAGCGTCACTATCAGGCACTGCTGCAAATGCTCGCCGAAGGCTACAACGGGCGCCAGGGCCTGCGCAGCGCCTACCTGCACCGCGACGCCATCACCCGCACCCTGCGTGGCCGGCGGGGCGCCAAGCTCACCGCCGTGACCAGCGGCGGCACCATCCCCGACAACGCCGACTACAGCGTGCTGCTTGAGCCGCAAAGCCTGAACATCGGCAGCGTCAACGAAGACTTCGCGGTGGAAAGCATCGCCGGCGATATCTTCCAGCTGGGCAACACCTCCTACCGCATCCTGCGAGTGGAACCCGGCAAGGTGCGGGTCGAGGATGCCCACGGCCAGCCGCCGACCATTCCGTTCTGGCTCGGCGAAGCACCGGGGCGCAGCGCGGAGTTGTCGTTTGCCGTGGCGCGTTTTCAGGGGCAACTGGACGCGCTGCTGGGCGCCACGCCGGGTAACCTGCAACCGGCGCTCGATTGGCTCACCGGCACCCTCGGCCTGAACCTGGCCAGCGCCGAACAACTGCTGGATTACCTGGCGCGGGCGCGGCTGGCGCTGAGCGCGCTGCCGTCCCAGGACACGTTGATCATGGAACGGTTTTTCGACGAGTCCGGTGGCACCCAATTGATCATCCACACGCCGTTCGGCAGTCGCATCAACCGCGCCTGGGGCCTGGCGCTGCGCAAGCGGTTTTGCCGCACCTTCAACTTCGAACTGCAAGCCGCCGCCAGCGAGGATGCGATCGTGTTGTCGCTGTCCACCAGTCACAGCTTTGAGCTGGACGAAGTGTGGCGCTACCTGAACAGCAACACGGCCGAGCACATCCTGATCCAGGCGGTACTGGATGCACCGCTGTTCGGCGTGCGCTGGCGCTGGAATGCCGGGGTGGCCCTGGCATTGCCGCGCTACACCGGTGGGCGCAAGGTGGCGCCGCAGATCCAGCGCATGAAGAGTGAAGACCTGATCGCCAGTGTGTTCCCCGACCAGATCGCCTGCCTGGAAAACCTCGCCGGCGAGCGCGAAGTGCCCGAGCATCCGCTGGTGGAGCAAACCCTCGACGACTGCCTGCACGAAGCCATGGACAGCGAAGGCTGGCTGGCCCTGTTGCGGCGCATGGAGCGCGGCGAAATCCGCCTGATCAGCCGTGATCTGCCGGCGCCGTCGCCACTGGCAGCAGAGATTCTCAGCGCCCGCCCCTACACCTTTCTCGACGACGCTCCGCTGGAGGAGCGCCGCACCCAGGCCGTGCTCAACCGGCGCTGGAGCGATCCGCAAAGCACCGATGACCTTGGTGCGCTGGATGCCGAAGCGATTGCCGGTGTGTGCGAGGAAGCCTGGCCGGCGCCCAATGGCCTGGACGAGATGCATGAAGCGCTGATGAGTTTGGCGTGCATTGCCGAATCGGAGGTCACGGCGCAGTGGGCAGAATGGCTGCAAGCCCTGGCCGACGGTGGGCGCGCCAGCCGATTGCAGATCGGTACCGGCCAGGCCGTTTGGGTCGCCCTGGAGCGCTTGAGCTGTTTGACGGCGATCTACCCGAATGACCTGCCGCTGTTGCCAGGTTTCGATGAGCCCTGGACCTTCGATGAAGCCTTGGTGGAAGTGCTGCGGGCGCGCCTGAGTGGTTATGGCCCATTGACGCTGATCGAGATCGCCGCGCCCCTGGCCTTGCCGGTGGCCGACGTATCACAGGCACTCGCGCGGCTGGAGAGCGAAGGCTACGTGCTGCGCGGCCGTTTCAGCCCCGGCGCCAGCGCCGAACAATGGTGCGAACGCCACCTGCTGGCGCGCATTCACCGCTACACGGTCAAGCGCCTGCGCCGGGAAATCGAGCCGGTGGCGTTGCAGGATTTCATGCGTTTTCTGTTCGACTGGCAGCACCTGTCGAACGGTACCCGCCGCCAGGGCAGCGCCGTGTTGCCGCAGATCGTCGCGCAGTTGGAAGGGTACGCCGCAGCCACTTCGGCCTGGGACAGCGATTTGCTCAGCGCACGAATCAAGGATTACGCGCCCCACTGGCTGGACGATTTGTGCCGCAGCGGCAAAGTGGTGTGGACACGCCTGAGCAACAAGGCCGGCGCGACGGCCCTGCGCAGCACGCCAGTGGTGCTGTTGCCCCGCAGCCAGGTGCCATTATGGAGTGGACTGACCGAAGCGCCGGACAGCACCGAGTTGTCGCCCAAGGCACAGAAAGTCCATCAGGCGCTGCGGGAAAACGGCGCGCTGTTTTTCGATGAATTGATCCACGAAGCCCATCTGCTGCGCAGCGAACTGGAAACCGCGTTGCAGGAACTGGTGGGCGCGGGGCTGGCGAACGCCGACAGTTTTGCCGGCCTGCGCGCCCTGACCACGCCGGTGAGCAAACGTCAGGCCCGCAGCAGTCGGCGCGGGCGTGGCGCGTTTGTCGGCGGGATGGACGATGCCGGGCGTTGGGCCCTGGTACGGCGGGCGCCGGTGGCGGACGGCACACGTCCGGGGGCTCACTCGGCCGAGACGCTGGAGCATGTGGCGATGACCTTGCTGCGCCGCTACGGGGTGGTGTTCTGGCGCCTGCTGGAGCGCGAGGCGGACTGGCTGCCCAGTTGGCGGGAATTGCTGCGTACGTTCCACCGGCTGGAGGCCCGGGGCGAGATTCGGGGCGGGCGGTTTGTGAGTGGTTTGGCGGGGGAACAGTTTGCGTTGCCGGAAGCGATTCCGCTGCTGCGGGAAGTTCGGCGGCGGCCTCACGATGGCAGCTTGATTGCCGTGTGTGGGGCGGATCCGCTGAACCTGGTCGGTACGCTGCTGCCGGGTAGCAAGGTGCCGGCGTTGAGCGGTAATCGGCTGGTGTACCGGAATGGTTTGCCGGCGGCGGTGGAGATTGCCGGCAAGCAGCAGGTGTTGCTGGAGTTGGATCAGCAGGAGGCCGGGTTGGTGCGGGAAAAACTGATCAGACACTGACTTGTGCAGCGCCCGTAATGACGCCTTCGCGAGCAAGCCCGCTCCCACATTCGATCCGGTTCCACCCTTGGAA
>NZ_JBSVWQ010000342.1:0-4473 GCF_054071215.1 Pseudomonas sp. SDO5522_S412
AGTCACCAGATAATTCGACTGACCCACCGCATTCGCGAGCAAGCCCGCTCCCACATTTGGAGCCGGTTTCTTCAGTCAGGTGTGGGAAACATCCGCGATGGCTTCGGCCAACAGTGTCAACCGCGTCGCATCAATCCCCGCCACGTTCGCACGCCCGGAATTGACCATATACACGCTGTGCTTGTCCCGCAGTTGCTTCACCTGTTCCGCACTCAACCCGGTATAGGAAAACATCCCGCGTTGCGCCGCAATATGCGCGAACCGCTCCGACAAGCCATGGGGCGCCAACGCCTCCACCAGCCCGGAACGCAGCTGCGCAATCCGCGCCCGCATCGCTTCCACTTCCTCGGCCCACTGCTTTTTCAGCCCGGCGTCACCGAGAATCGTCGCCACCACAGCAGCACCATGGTCCGGCGGCGTCGACCACAAGTTACGCGCAATGAACGCCAGCTGGCTGCGCACATCCGTCAGTTTCTCGGCGTCCGCCGCGCACACAATCAACGCGCCGACACGGTCGCTGTACAAGCCGAAGTTCTTCGAGCAGGAACTGGTGATCAGTACTTCGGGCAGCTCAGCCGCGAACAGCCGCACCGCCCATGCATCCTGTTCCAGGCCATCGCCAAAACCCTGATACGCAAAGTCGATCAGCGGCAGCAACTGACGTTCCTGGACGATCTTCAGCACCTGGCGCCAGTCATCGTGGGACAGGTCGAAACCGGTCGGGTTGTGGCAGCAGGCGTGCAGCAGCACCACATCGCCTTTTGGCACGGTGGACAGGGTGGTCAGCATCGCCGCTACGTCCAGGCGATTGTCGCTGCCCACGTACGGGTAATGGCTGACCTTGAGCCCGGCCTTGGCGAAGATGGTTTCGTGGATCGGCCAGGTCGGGTTGCTCAGCCATACGCCACGGCCGGGCAGGCTGTGGGCGATAAAGTCGGCGCTCAGGCGCAGCGCGCCGGTGCCGCCAGGCGTCTGGGTGGCGCCGGCGCGGCGTTCACTCAGCAGTGGCGAACCGGCGCCCAGCACCAGCTCGCTGATCAGCGAGCCGAACGCGGCGTTGCCATGGCCGCCGATGTAGGTCTTGGTGGTTTGTTGCTCCACCAGGCGCTGCTCGGCCAGTTTCACCGAATGCGGGATTGGCGTCAGGCCCTGGTCGTCCTTGTACACGCCCACGCCGAGGTCGAACTTGAGCGGGTTCGGGTCCTGGGCATACAGCTCCATCAGCCCGAGGATCGGGTCTCCGGGCACCCGGCCAATTGCGTCGAAATGCATTACTTGCGGCCCTCGGCATCCTTGGCCACTTCGTCGGTGCGCGCGGCCATGATGAAGTCGTTGCGGTGCAGGCCCTTGATGGAGTGGCTCCACCAGGTCACGGTGACTTTGCCCCATTCGGTGAGCAGGCCCGGGTGATGGCCTTCAGCTTCGGAGATCGCGCCCACGGCGTTGGTGAAGGCCAGGGCGAATTTGAAATTCTTGAACAGGAAGACCTTTTCCAGCTGCATCACGCCATCGCGTACTTCGATGTTCCAGTCGGGGATCTGCTTGATCAGCACCGGCAACTCTTCGTCGCTGACTTGCGGGGCGTCGGCGCGGCAGGCTTCGCAGTGGGCTTGGTTCAACGTGGTCATGTGGGTATTCCTGAAATCGAGTATTTGGAAACGGTCGTCAGTAGCGTCACCCTAAAGCAACGCGGGGCCAGGGAACAGACTCACCTGGCCCTAAAAGCCGCAGTTCAAGCAGCTTTTGGCTTGGGCGGGAACTTCGGTGCGTGCAGCCCCAGCTGCATCCCGCGTTCGACCATGCCCATGATGTCTTCCTGCGCCACTTCGAACAGGCGCTTGAGGTTGGGCAGGGCGAAGTACACGGGTTGCAGAATGTCGATGCGATACGGCGTGCGCATCGCTTCGAGCGGGTCGAAGGCTTGATGCTCGGGCACGTCCGAGAGGCAGTACACGGTCTCCTTGGGCGAAGACAGGATGCCGCCACCGTAGATTCGCCGGCCTTCGGGCGTGTCCACCAGGCCGAACTCGATGGTCATCCAGTACAGGCGCGCCAGGTACACGCGCTGTTCCTTGGTGGCGGCCAGGCCGAGCTTGCCGTAGGTGTGGGTGAATTCCGCGAACCAGGGGTTGGTCAGCAGTGGGCAATGGCCGAAGATCTCGTGAAAAATGTCCGGTTCCTGCAGGTAATCCAGCTCTTCACGGGTACGAATAAACGTCGCCACCGGAAACTGCTTGTTGGCGAGCAATTCGAAAAAAGTCTGGAAGGGGATCAGCGCCGGCACCCGGGCGACTTGCCAGCCCGTGGTCTCGGCCAGCACTTTGTTGACTTCCGCCAGCTGTGGAATGCGGTCGTGGGGCAGGCCGAGCTTGTCGATGCCGTCCAGGTATTCCTGGCAGGCGCGGCCCTCGATCACTTTCAGTTGGCGCGTGATCAGGGTGTTCCACACCGCGTGTTCTTCGGGCGGGTAGTCGATAAAACCGTTCGCGTCGGGCTCGCGGGCCACGTACTGCGTCTGCTTCATACTGCTCTCCTGCTAGGCATTCGTTCTTGTTATGTCCTGGGATGAGCCTATTGATACGCCGCCTGGGCCAGGAAGCCATCCTCCTGCGCCATGCTTTTGTAGGAAAAGTTACTGAGATTCGTAAAGTTTTCGTTACGGTTGAGGCAATTCGTTCTCCCTGTGGCGTATTTTGGGTGTGAATCGCCATGCAGCTGTCACATAATCTTGACGATTATCTGCGGCCGGCGGCAAAAAGACGCAGCGACTCCACCTCTTCGGGCCTTCTCATGCGTATCAAAGTGCATTGCCAGAACCGCATCGGCATCCTGCGGGACATCCTCAACCTGCTGGTGGAGTACGGCGTGAACGTTGCCAAGGGCGAGGTCGGTGGCGAGCACGGCAACGCCATTTACCTCTATTGCCCGAACCTGGTGAACCTGCAGTTCCAGGCATTGCGCCCGCAGTTCGAGGCGATTGCCGGGGTATTTGGCGTCAAGCGGGTAGGGCTGATGCCCAGCGAGCGTCGGCATATGGAGCTCAACGCGCTGCTGGGGGCGCTGGAGTTTCCGGTGCTGTCCATCGACATGGGCGGCTCCATCGTCGCGGCCAACCGCGCGGCGGCGCAGTTGCTCGGAGTACGGGTGGATGAGGTGCCGGGCATTCCGTTGTCGCGCTACGCCGAAGATTTCGATTTGCCGGAACTGGTACGGGCCAGCAAATCGCGAATCAATGGCCTGCGGGTCAAGGTCAAGGGCGATGTATTCCTGGCCGATATTGCGCCGCTGCAATCCTCCGAGCATGACGACAGCGAAGCCATGGCCGGCGCCGTACTGACCCTGCACCGCGCCGACCGGGTGGGTGAGCGTATCTACAATGTGCGCAAGCAGGAACTGCGCGGCTTCGACAGCATTTTCCAAAGCTCCAGGGTCATGGCCGCCGTGGTGCGTGAGGCTCGGCGCATGGCGCCGTTGGATGCGCCTCTATTAATAGAAGGCGAAACCGGCACCGGCAAAGAGTTGCTGGCCCGCGCTTGTCACCTGGCCAGCCCACGCGGCCAGTCGCCGTTGATGGCGCTCAACTGCGCCGGTTTGCCCGAGTCCATGGCCGAGACCGAGTTGTTCGGCTATGGTCCCGGCGCCTTTGAAGGGGCGAGGGCGGAGGGCAAGTTGGGACTGCTGGAGCTGACGGCGGGCGGTACGTTGTTTCTCGACGGCGTCGGCGAAATGAGCGCGCGGTTGCAGGTGAAGTTGCTGCGCTTTCTGCAGGACGGCTGCTTTCGCCGTGTAGGCAGTGATGAAGAGGTGTACCTGGATGTGCGGGTGATCTGCGCGACCCAGGTGGACCTTTCCGAACTGTGCGCCCGGGGCGAATTCCGCCAGGACCTTTACCATCGTCTCAATGTGCTCTCGCTGCATATCCCGCCGCTACGCGAGTGCCTCGACGGTTTGCCGCCGCTGGTGGAGCACTTCCTGGATCAGGCCAGCCGGCAGATCGGCTGCCCGCTGCCCAAGCTCGCACCGGCGGCGATGGAACGCCTCAGCCATTACCACTGGCCGGGGAATGTGCGGCAGCTGGAGAACGTGCTGTTCCAGGCGGTTTCGCTGTGTGAGGGCGGCACCGTCAAGGCCGAGCACATTCGCCTGCCGGACTATGGCGTGCGCCAGCCGCTGGGGGATTTTTCCCTGGAAGGCGGGTTGGAGGAGATCGTCGGGCGCTTTGAAAAGGCCGTGCTGGCGCAGTTGTATGCCGAACATCCCAGCAGCCGGCTGTTGGGCAAGCGGCTGGGCGTGTCCCACACCACCATCGCCAACAAATTGCGTGACTACGAAGTCGTCAAAGCCGAACGCGGTTAAACCTGTGGGAGCGGGCTTGCTCGCGAATGCGGTGGGTCAGTCGAATTATCCGGTGACTGACAAAACACCCTCTAGAGAAAAAAAAATCCCACAAAAAAACACTCCCAAACTTCGGCC
>NZ_JBSVWQ010000343.1:0-4447 GCF_054071215.1 Pseudomonas sp. SDO5522_S412
TCTGTCACTGACCCACCGCCTTCGCGAGCAAGCCCGCTCCCACATTTGGATCTCCACACGGCTTTATTTCACGGGTCGTCCCGCCAAACCCCTCGCAACCCCTCGTCCCATCAGAAAATTCTTTCTGGTTATATAAACATTCTTAAATAGTATTTTTAAGAATATCCGCGCTTATCTACTATCGCCCTCACGCCGCAAGCAGTGCCGCCACTGCGAGGCACTTCTCATTTCAGGAGCACGACCATGAGCGCATCTCTACGTAGCGTTGACGGCCAGGACGAAGCAGCCATTTTGCGCGAGATCCAGAGCGCCCTGCGCGATCTGCGGTTTGGCGCGGTGGAAATCACTGTGCACAACGCCCAGGTAGTACAAATCGAACGCAAAGAGAAATTCCGTTTGCAGAACCCGGGCAACAAACCGAGCTGAGCAACACCGGCGATTCGATTGCAAGACCCGCAACTATAAGAAAAAAGCCAACACCCAAGAATTTCAGGAGCCTTCTATGTCGTCGATTCGCCGTTATGCCCTGGCAGCACTGGCCAGTGCCGTGTTTGCCGGTTCCGCTGTTGCCAAGGATTACGAACTGCTCAACGTGTCTTACGACCCCACCCGCGAGCTCTACCAGGACTACAACGCTGAATTCACCAGCTTCTGGAAGCAGTCGCACCCGGGTGACAACGTCAAGATCCAGCAATCCCACGGTGGTTCGGGCAAGCAGGGCCGCGCGGTAATCGACGGCCTGCGCGCCGACGTCGTGACCCTGGCCCTGGCCGGCGACATCGACGAAATCGCAAAACTGGGCAAGACCCTGCCGGAAAACTGGCAAACCCGCCTGCCGGACGCCAGCACCCCGTACACCTCGACCATCGTGTTCCTGGTACGCAAGGGCAACCCTAAAGGCATCAAGGATTGGGGCGACCTGATCAAGAAAGACGTGTCGGTGATCACCCCGAACCCGAAAACCTCCGGCGGCGCCCGCTGGAACTTCCTCGCCGCCTGGGCCTACGGCCTGAAAGCCGGTGGCAGCGAAGCCAAGGCCCAGGAATACGTGAAAGAGCTGTTCAAGCACGTGCCGATCCTCGACACCGGCGCGCGCGGTTCGACCATCACCTTCGTCAACAACGGTCAGGGTGACGTGTTGCTGGCCTGGGAAAACGAAGCCTTCCTGGCCCTGAAGGAAGACGGCGGCGCCGACAAGTTCGACATCGTTGTACCTTCGCTGTCGATCCTCGCCGAGCCGCCAGTGGCCGTGGTCGACAAGAACGCTGAGAAAAAGGGCAATACCGAGATCGCCACCGAGTACCTCAAGCACCTGTACAGCCCGGCTGGCCAGGAGATTGCGGCGAAGAACTTCTACCGCCCACGCGATGAGAAAGTCGCCGCCAAATACGCCCAGCAGTTCCCGAAACTGGACCTGGTGACTATCGACAAAGACTTCGGCGGCTGGAAAACTGCCCAACCGAAATTCTTCAATGACGGTGGCGTGTTCGACCAGATCTACTCGGCGCAGTAAGCAAAATCAAACTGTAGGAGCCAGCTTTCTGTGGGAGCCGGGCTTGCCCGCGATAGCATCACCTCGGTGTAGCTGATACACCGAGGTGCCGGCATCGCAGGCAAGCCAGCTCCCACAGAAGCTCGCTCCTACAGTGGTATCTACCCGCTAACCAAGGACTCTTATGTCGCGTCGTATCTCCCCCGTCATACCCGGCTTCGGGCTGACGCTGGGCTACACCGTGGTGTACCTCAGCCTGATCGTACTCATCCCCCTTGCGGCGATGTTTGTACATGCCGCTCAACTCACCTGGGATCAGTTCTGGAACATCATCTCCGCACCGCGTGTGCTGGCGGCGTTGAAACTGAGCTTCGGCACTGCGTTGTATGCCGCGATCATCAACGGCGTGATCGGTACCCTGCTGGCATGGGTTCTGGTGCGCTACACCTTCCCCGGGCGCAAGATCATCGATGCGATGATCGACTTGCCGTTCGCCCTGCCCACCGCCGTCGCCGGTATTGCACTCACCGCGCTGTACACGCCCACTGGCCTGGTAGGCCAGTTCGCCGCCGACCTGGGCTTCAAGATCGCCTACACCCCCCTGGGCATCACCCTCGCGCTGACCTTCGTCACGCTGCCATTCGTGGTGCGTACCGTGCAGCCGGTGTTGGCCGATATCCCCCGGGAAATCGAAGAAGCCGCCGCCTGTCTCGGCGCCAAGCCCCTGCAAGTGTTCCGCTACATCCTGGTACCGGCGCTGCTGCCTGCCTGGTTGACCGGCTTCGCCTTGGCGTTTGCACGAGGTGTCGGTGAGTACGGTTCGGTGATCTTCATCGCCGGCAACATGCCGATGAAAACCGAGATCCTGCCGTTGCTGATCATGGTCAAGCTCGACCAATACGACTACCACGGCGCCACGTCCATCGGTGTGCTGATGCTGGTGGTTTCCTTTGTCCTGCTGCTGCTGATCAACTTGCTGCAGCGGCGCATCGAACACCCATAAGGAGGCGCGGAACATGTCCCAATCGTCTATTTCCGCCGCGTCCTCGGCCAACGCTGCCCGTCGTGGCAGTGCGGTGTCCCGACGCATCCTGATCAGCCTTGGCTGGCTGGTGTTCTTCCTGTTTTTGTTGCTGCCGCTGTTTATCGTGGTGTCCCAGGGCCTGAAGAATGGCCTGGGTGCGTTCTTCACCGCGATCCTTGAGCCGGACGCGCTGTCGGCATTGAAACTCACGGTGATCGCCGTGGTGATTTCGGTACCGCTCAACGTGGTGTTCGGCGTCAGCGCCGCCTGGTGCGTGAGCAAGTACTCGTTCCGTGGCAAAAGTATCCTGGTGACCCTGATCGACCTGCCGTTCTCGGTATCGCCGGTGATCGCCGGCCTGGTCTACGTGTTGATGTTCGGCGCCCAGGGCTTCTTTGGCCCGTGGCTGCAAGACCATGACATCCAGATCGTGTTCGCCTTGCCGGGCATCGTGCTGGCGACCATCTTTGTCACCGTGCCGTTCGTGGCCCGTGAGCTGATCCCGCTGATGCAGGAGCAGGGCACCCAGGAAGAAGAGGCCGCGCGCCTGCTGGGCGCCAACGGCTGGCAGATGTTCTGGCATGTCACCGTGCCGAACATCAAGTGGGGCCTGATCTACGGCGTGGTGCTGTGTACCGCGCGGGCCATGGGTGAGTTCGGTGCGGTGTCGGTGGTGTCCGGCCACATTCGCGGCGTGACCAACACCTTGCCGCTGCACGTCGAGATCCTCTACAACGAATACAACCACGTCGCCGCGTTTGCCGTCGCGAGCCTGTTGCTGATCCTGGCGCTCTTCATCCTGCTGCTCAAGCAGTGGAGCGAGAACCGTATCAACCGCCTGCGCAAAAGTGCTGGTGAGGAATAAGTCATGTCGATCGAAGTCCGTAATGTCAGCAAGAATTTCAACGCCTTCAAGGCCCTGAACAGCATCAATCTGGACATCCAGAGTGGCGAGCTGGTGGCGTTGCTGGGCCCGTCCGGCTGCGGCAAGACCACCCTGCTGCGGATCATCGCCGGTCTCGAAACCCCGGATGCCGGCAACATCGTGTTCCATGGTGAAGACGTCTCCGGCCACGACGTGCGTGATCGCAACGTCGGCTTTGTGTTCCAGCACTACGCGCTGTTCCGCCACATGACCGTGTTCGACAACGTCGCGTTCGGCCTGCGGATGAAACCGAAAAACCAGCGCCCCACCGAAAGCCAGATCGCGGTAAAAGTCCACGAGCTGCTGAACATGGTGCAGCTCGACTGGTTGTCGGATCGCTACCCGGAACAACTCTCCGGCGGCCAGCGCCAGCGTATCGCCCTGGCGCGCGCCCTGGCGGTAGAGCCGAAAGTGCTGCTGCTGGATGAACCTTTCGGCGCCCTCGATGCCAAGGTCCGTAAAGAACTGCGCCGCTGGCTGGCGCGCCTGCACGAAGACATCAACCTGACCTCGGTGTTCGTGACCCACGACCAGGAAGAAGCCATGGAAGTGGCGGACCGCATCGTGGTGATGAACAAGGGCGTGATCGAGCAGATTGGCTCACCGGGCGAAGTCTACGAAAACCCGGCCAGTGATTTTGTTTATCACTTCCTCGGCGACTCCAACCGCCTGCATTTGGGTGAAGACAAGCACGTGCTGTTCCGCCCGCATGAAGTGTCGTTGTCGCGCCATGAACTGGAAGACCACCACGCGGCTGAAGTGCGTGATATTCGCCCGCTTGGCGCGACCACCCGGGTGACCCTGAAGGTCGAAGGCCAGAGCGAGTTGATCGAGGCTGAAGTGGTGAAAGACCACGACAGCCTGACCGGCCTGGCGCGGGGCGAGACGTTGTTCTTCAAGCCCAAGGTCTGGCAAAAAGCCTAAACGCGCCGCAAAACCCATGTGGGAGCGGGCTTGCTCGCGAATGCGGTGGTTCAGTCGGTACATCCGGTGACTGACACTCCGC
>NZ_JBSVWQ010000344.1:0-4437 GCF_054071215.1 Pseudomonas sp. SDO5522_S412
GCGGTACTTCAGTCGATATCTTCGTTGACTGGCACTCCGCTTTCGCGAGCAAGCCCGCTCCCACATTCGTTATGCAGTGTTACTTGAACCCCAGTTGCCGCCAACCTTCGTAAACCGCGACGGCCACGGTATTGGACAGGTTCAGGCTGCGGCAGCCTTCGCGCATCGGCAGGCGCAGGCGGTGGCCGTCTGGCAGGGCGTCCAGCACGTCTGCCGGCAGGCCGCGGCTTTCCGGGCCGAACAGGAAGGCGTCGCCTTCGGCAAAGCTGGCATCATGGAACGGCCGCGAACCCTTGGTGGTAAACGCGAACAACCGTGGGTGGTTCAGGCTTTCCAGGCAGCTGGCAAGGTCGGCGTGGCGTTGCAGGGTGGCGTACTCGTGGTAGTCCAGCCCGGCGCGGCGCAGGCGCTTGTCGTCCATGTCGAAACCCAAGGGCTCGATCAAATGCAGGTGGCAGCCACTGTTGGCGCACAGCCTGATAACGTTGCCGGTATTCGGCGGAATTTCTGGTTGAAAAAGGATGACGTGAAACATGCACGGCTCCGAAGGCAAAGATGCGCTGCATTCTACCCCTGAAGAAGACCCCAGGCCGAAGCTATTGCCACGGGTTTTAGGCTCGTTGGCGATTGTCGGCTTGATGGTAGGCCTGATGATCGGCCGGCTGACCACGCCAGACCCGGTTGAGCTGCAGCAGGTAGAGCCCGCCGCCGATGGCCTGGTGGTGTGGTTCAACAGCGAACCCAAGCTGCACGGCGAGCATATCGACGGCACCGTGGCGCTGCTGTTCGATGCGCTTGGCAAGGCCCAGGGCGGCCAATTGAAGGTCAATGACAAGGATGTGAACTGGCGCGTACGCAAGACCGATGGCGGCTTGCTGCTGAACCTGGTGGCGGCTCGGCCGTTGCGCGGGGAGTGGTCGGGAGAGAAGGCCGATGGACGCTGGCGGGTGGAGATCCATCTCCAGGAGCAATAAAAGAGGGAATCCCCGGCCTGCCTGTACCAAGGTTCCCAAAACGGGCTGGGGCTATGGGCGCGTTGCCTCATAAGCCCCGGGTGTAAAGAAGGGAGTTCCCGGCCTGCCTGTACCAGGGCTCCCAAAACGGGGTGAAGCCAAAGGCTTCGGTGTTAAAGAGGGAATCCCCGGCCTGCCTGTACCGAGGTTCCCGAAACGGGTGTGGGGCGCGACGCGATCCGCATCAAGCACCCCGGGTGTTAAAGAGGGGATTCTCGGCCTGCCTGTACCAAGGTCCCCGAAACTGGGTAGTGACAGGGTTATTGCAGGGCGCGTGCCAGAATTGCGAAGTGGCGCCAAAAAAATTCTTCAGAAAGCGCAAAGCCCCGGAATACGGGGCTTTGGCTTTTTTGGGTTTTAATATTTTCTTAACAAGGCATGTGTTTCAGGCGTTGGATAAGTGCGCGATGCCGGTTCGTGGTGCATTGAAGCGGTGCACAGTGCTGAAACCTTGTGGAGATCCAAATGTGGGAGCGGGCTTGCTCGCGAAGGCGGCGCGTCAGTCGATACGTATGTTGACTGAACCATCGCCTTCGCGAGCGAGCCCGCTCCCACACTGGATCTTCGGTGTACTTGAGGGATCAATCAGCCTTCATCGCCCTCATCATCATCCCCACCGTCGACCTTCATCCCCAGCTCCTTGATCTTGCGTGTCAGCGTATTGCGGCCCCAGCCCAGCAGCACGGCGGCGTCGCGACGACGTCCAGCAGTATGCTTGAGGGCGGTTTCGATCATGATCCGCTCGAAAGCCGGCACAGCGCTGTCCAGCAGGTTCGACTGGCCACGTGCCAGGGCCTGGTCGGCCCATTGGCGCAGCGCCTGCTCCCAGTTGGTCACCGGTGCCGAATCCTGCGGCAGGCTCAGCAGCTCAGGCGGCAGGTCGCTGATATGCACTTCGCGCCCCGAAGCCATCACCGTGATCCAGCGGCAGGTGTTCTCCAGCTGACGCACGTTGCCCGGCCATGGCAGGTTCTTCAGGTATTCCTCGGTCTCGCTTTTCAGCAGCTTCGGCTCGACGGCCAGCTCCTGGGCGGCGCGGCTGAGGAAGTGACGGGCCAGGGTCGGGATGTCCTCGCGACGGTCCGACATCCGTGGGATGTGGATGCGGATCACGTTCAGGCGGTGGAACAAGTCTTCACGGAATTTCCCGGCGTGCACCAGGGTTTCCAGGTTCTGGTGCGTCGCCGCGATGATACGTACGTCGACCTTGACTGGCGTGTGCCCGCCTACCCGATAAAACTCGCCGTCGGCCAGGACCCGCAGCAAGCGCGTCTGGGTGTCGGCCGGCATGTCGCCGATTTCATCGAGGAACAGCGTGCCGCCGTCGGCCTGTTCAAAACGGCCACGGCGCAGGTTGGCCGCACCGGTGAACGCGCCTTTTTCATGGCCGAACAGTTCCGACTCCATCAAGTCTTTCGGGATCGCCGCCATGTTCAGCGCAATGAACGGCGACGCCGCCCGTGGGCTGTGACGGTGCAGGGCGTGGGCCACCAGCTCTTTACCGGTACCCGACTCGCCATTGATCAGCACGGTGATGTTGGAGTGGCTCAAGCGCCCGATGGCGCGAAACACTTCCTGCATCGCCGGCGCTTCGCCGATGATTTCCGGGGTACGGGTCAGGGCCGGCGGGGCTTCCTGGTTCTGCTGTTCCTGGGCGTGCTGGTTGGCGCGTTTTACCAGCGCCACCGCTTCGTCCACGTCGAACGGTTTTGGCAGGTATTCAAAGGCGCCGCCCTGATAGGACGCGACAGCGCTGTCCAGGTCCGAGTGCGCGGTCATGATGATCACCGGCAGGCGCGGGTGCTGCTCGCGAATCCGCGCCAGCAAGTCCAGGCCACTGGCGCCGGGCATGCGGATGTCGGAGATGATCACATCGGGCTGCTGGCGAGCCAGGCGGCTCATCACCCCGTCGGCGCTGTCGAAGCTCTGGGTGGTCATGCCTTCCTGTTGCAAGGCTTTCTCCAGGACCCAGCGGATAGAACGGTCGTCATCGACGATCCAGACAGTTTCACTACGGCTCATGTCGATGGGGCTCCTTGTTCCAGTGGCAGAAAGATCGAGAAGGTGGTGTGACCGGGATGGCTCTCACATTCGATCAAACCCTGGTGCTGGCTGATGATGTTCTGGGTAATGGCCAGGCCGAGCCCGGTACCGTCCGGGCGGCCGCTGACCATTGGGAAAAAGATGGTTTCCTGCAGTTCTGCAGGGATGCCGGGGCCGTTGTCGATGATCTCGACCTTGGTCACCAGGCGATGGCGCACGTGGCCAATGGTGAACTGGCGCAGGGCACGGGTACGCAGGCTGATGCGGCCCAGGCGCAGTTCGTTCTGGCTGCTGATGGCCTGCATGGCGTTGCGCACGATATTGAGCACCGCCTGGATCATCTGCTCGCGGTCGATCAATACGTCGGGAATGCTTGGGTCGTAGTCGCGCACCAAGGTGATGCAGCCCTGGCTTTCGGCCTCCACCAACTGGCAAACCCGCTCCAGCACTTCGTGCACGTTGGTCATTGCCAGAGACGGCAGCTTGTTGGAGCCGAGCATGCGGTCTACCAGGTTACGCAGGCGGTCGGCTTCCTCGATGATGACGTTGGTGTAGTCCTTGAGGTTTTCGTCCGGCAGCTCGCGGGCCAGCAGCTGTGCGGCACCGCGAATCCCGCCCAGGGGGTTCTTGATCTCATGGGCCAGGCCGCGCACCAGCATCTTGCTGGTTTCCTGCTTGGACAGCTGCGCCTCTTCCTTGGTGATGCGCAGCAGGCGATCGCGGGGATGCACCTCCAGCAGCAGCAAGGTGGCGCCGTGGCTGAGGATCGGTGTAACCGCGTAGTCGACGGTGAGGGTCTGGCCGGTGAGGGCGGTGAGCATCGCTTCGCGCTTGGTGAACGGGTGCGCCTGCTCCACGGCCTGGCGCAACGAGCTCAAGGCCTCGGCCGACTCAGTAAACAGCTCACTGATGAATTGCCCATGGCTGCGCTGCCCGCTGATGGCCAGCAGCATCTCCGCCGCCGGGTTCATGTACTCAAGGCGCAGTTCGTCATTGAGCAGAATGGTCGCGGTGGTCAGGTTGTCGAGTAACAGGCGGTGCAGTGCGTCGCTGATGGTCATTAGGACCTCTTTTGGAGCAAGGCGCGGGCTTGAGGCACACGCTGATACAAGGAAAATGCAAAAACCAAACCAAAGCTCCGAAAAGAAGCGTTAAAGCCCTGAAATGGGGGCTTAAGGCGCGAAACTGTGGCGTTCTGCCAGCTTGGACGGGAAGTTTCGAACCAAAATGGGTTGCGTAAGTGGGAAGGGTGCAGCGTATCGCACCAATATAGTGCGGTTTTGAAAAGTCTGTTCAGGAAGCTGGTGGCAGCGACTGATTGGCTGAATGGGTCGGATCTAAATTGTGGGAGCGGGCTTGCTCGCGAAGGCGGCGTGTCAGT
>NZ_JBSVWQ010000345.1:0-4399 GCF_054071215.1 Pseudomonas sp. SDO5522_S412
GACTGATCCAGCGCTTTCGCGAGCAAGCCCGCTCCCACATTGATTAGTAGGGGTCAGAAGAACCGCGTCACACTGATCTTCGCATCCCGGCCCTTGGTGTAGGCGCGGTCGCCGCTCAGGGCCGGTCGGAAGTTGTTGTTGAACAGGTTGTCCACGGTGAAGTTCACCTCGGTACCCTTGAGGTAAGCCTGTTGCGGCTTCCAGCTGGCGAACAGGCCTTGCGTGTTGTAGCGCTTGTTGCCGTACTGGTCGTAGAACAGGTCGCCGATGCTGGTGCCCGGGCCGCCGGAATACTTGTCGCTCGGCAGGCGGCTGGTGGCGCCGATGAACTGCCCTTGCCAGCCTACCCGCATATCCAGGCTCGGGATCTTGGTGCCGAGCACCACCACCCATTTGGTTGGCGGAATGTCCCGCGCCCAGACGTCCGGCCCCCACGGGTTGGTGTAGGCGCCTTCATGTTTGCCGGTGGTGTAGGCGAACGATACCGAGCCGAACACGTAGGTGGAGTCATAGAAACTCTCGGCCTCGAAACCCTTGATGGTCATGCCGCCGATGTTGCGGTAGTTGGACATCGCGCCCGGCGGGCAGGCGCTGGAAATCGTCCCGCCGTTGACCGCCTGGTTCTGGCAGCCCACGCCCGTGGCCTTGAAGATTTCGTCCTCGACCTTGTTGTGGAACAGCGTGGTACGCAGTTGCAGGTTGTCGCCGTGGGCGAACACGTCGGCGAAACTGGTGACGTTGCCCAGGGTGATGGAGGTGATGCGCTCCGGATCCAGGTCCAGGCTGGTGGCGGTGCGGCTGCCCAAGCCCTGGACTTCATACTGCTCGTCGATCACTGGCGCACGCCAGGTGCGGCTCCAGTTGGCGAACATCGCCACGTTCGGGGTGATGGTCCAGTACGCCGCCAGGCGTGGCGACCAGCCGGTGTAAGTGCGGTCGCTGTAGTCATGGCCGATGGCCGGGTCCGGGTTGCTGTAGTACGGCGCGTCGTTGGCCTCGCCGCGGTTGCGCACATGGTCATAGCGCATCGACGGGGTAATGGTCACATCGCCCAGCGTCACCGCGTCCTGGATAAAGAAGCTGTTGGTGTCGACCTTGCCATGGGGCATGAAGCCCGGCTGGAAGTGCCCGTAGTTGTATTTCGGGGTGTTGTAGGTGGCGCCGGGCATCCACATTTCGGTTTCCCGGGTGTGCTTGCGGATTTGCACACCGGTGGTCACCGCGTGCTGCAACGCACCGGTGGAAAACAGGCTGACGTTGCGTACGTCGAGGTTCTTGTCGTTATAGGAGGTGTCCATCTTGCGCCCGCCGGTGGCCAACTGGAAAAACGCCGTGGCGTCGCGCTCGTCGGTCTGGTCGGTATTGGATTCGGAGTACTTGATGGTCAAGTCCACCAGCGGGTTATTCATCGGCTGGTATTCGTACTTGCCGGACCAGGTGGTGTCGACGGTATTGCGGTTGGCCAGGAAGCGTTTCAGCGCGGCTTCGTAGCCATAGCGGTCGATGTTGGCCTGGGTCGGCGGCGTCGGGTAGCTGGCGGCAGAGAAGGGCGTCCAGCGCTGGCTGTTGGAGCGAGAGTACGACAGGCCCAGGCTTTGCTCATCGGTGAAGTGAGCATTGAACTTGAACAGTTTGCCGTCCACATTCTGGGCGCTGTTGGGCAGGCGCTTGGGGTTGATCGGGTACTGGTTGTTGTCGTTGGGCAGGGTGGCAGCCAGTTTCATGTCGCCGCCGTCGCGCTGGGTCAGGTAGGCCAGCGCATCGAAGCGGCCGTCATCGGTACGCCCGTAAACGGCACTGCTGTAGACCTGCTCATGGTCGTTGCTGGAGTAGCCGTATTTGAGCATGGCACCGCTGTTGCGCCCGTCCTTGAGCAGGTCCGGGGCATCCTTGGTGGTCATGTTGACCGTACCGCCAAAGCCGCCGTTGCCGCTGAAGGGCGAGTTGGGGCCTTTCTCCACTTCGATGCTCTTGATCAGCTCGGGCTCGATAAACACAGTGCCCTGCTGGTAGCGCTCAAAACCGCTTTTGGTGGCGCCATCGACGGTCAGCGGCACGTCTTCGGCGTCGCCGAAACCACGGATGTTGATGGTCTGGCCACCGGGCTTCAGCGAGCCGCCCTGGCTGATGCCGGGCAAGGTTTGCAGCAGGCTGGGGATGTTGTTGGACTGGTAGCGGTCGATGTCCGCCTGGGTCAGGGTGGAACGGCCGACGGTGGTGGAGTCGACCTCGTTGCCGGTGCCGATCACGCTCAGGGCGTCGAGCTGGATCGCGCTGCTGTTGGTGGTCTTGCCCTCTTCGGGGCGTACCACGTAAGTGCTGCCGACCTTGAGCAATACGAACTCGCCGTCCTTGAGCAGAGTGCGAATCGCCACTTCCGGTGTGAAGTCGCCATTGAGGGCCGGCGCCTGGATATTTTTCAGCAGCGCTTCATCGAACAGCAGCTGGATTTTCGCCTGCTGCGCCACCTGGCTCAGGGACGTGGCCAGGGACTGGGCCGGCAGTTGCAGCTTGAACGACTCGGCCTGGGCACTCAGGCTGAAGGCCAGGCAGGCGGCAATGGCGGTGGGTCGAAGAAACAGGTGCTGAACGTGGCAAGGCGCGCGAAACATGAAATCCCCCGGAGTAGCCAAATGGCCAGAAAGGTGTGCGTATCAAACGCAGACCCGAGGAAGACGCGGCAGGAAAAATAATCCTCACATGCGAATGCAAAATATTCTCAAATAAGAATTCCGCGGGGCTATTTGCGCGGTTCGATCCTGATATTGCCGTCGGCCAGGGCCACGGTTTTCACCGGCAATAGTGCCGGCAGGGCGTTGAGCAGGGCGTCCGGATCATTCACGTCCAGATTGCCCGAGACCTTCAACTGCGCCACCGCGCTGTCCACCAGCAACGGCGCCTGGGGCCGGTACAGGCTCAACTCATCCATCAGGCTGGCCAGCTCGCGATTACGAAACGACACGTGGCCGCCGCGCCAATCGGCGACCTCGCCGGCAGTGAGGGTTTGCTGCTGCAGCGTGCCCTTGGCATAACTGAACGTAGCGCGCTGATCGGCGCCGAGCAGGGTGGCCGGCAGCCTGGCATCCGGATCGAACGCCACTTGCCCATGGGCCACGCTGACCACCAACTGCTGCTTGCTGCGCCGCACATCGAAGCCGGTGCCGACCACCCGCACATTGGCTTCACCGGCCTGCACGAACAGCGGACGCTCCTTGTCGGGCGCCACCTCGATATACAACTGGCCCTGATCCAGATGCACGATGCGCTGGTGACTGTTGAAGTCCACCCGCAGGCGCGTATTGGCGTTGACGTACAAGGTGCTGCCGTCAGGCAAATGCATGGTGCGCATTCCTTTGGCATGGGCCGCGACCTGGGCGTGGAACAGTTCGCGTGGGGCGCCGATGTTGCTCGTCAGCACGGCACACACCAGGGCGGCAGCCACCGCCAGGGCCGGGCGCCACACGGGTGGTTTGCGCACGGGCAGCGGTGTCGGTTTGTTCAGTTGCTGCAACTGCGCCAGGTCGGCCCACAGCTGTTCGAATTCGGCGTAGGCGCGGGCATTGGCCGGCTCGGACTGCCAGGCGGCAAACGCCTTGCGGTCGGCGCGACCGGCGTCATTGCGGTTGCGCGCAAACCAGCTGGCGGCCTGGGCATCGATGGAGTCGCTGGCCTCGATGTCACAGGTGTCGATGTCGCTCAGGCGGGTCATTCTGGCTGCTCCTTGCCCTGTTCTTGTTGAAGTCGCTGCTTGCAATGCAGCAAGGCAAAAGCGATGTGCTTTTCCACCATGCTGACCGAAACGCCCATGCGCTCGGCGATCTGCGCCTGGCTCAGGCCTTCGAAGCGGTGCAGCATAAGGGCTTCTCGTCTTCTCGGCGAGAGTTCAGAGAGGACTTCTTTCAACTGTTCCAGGCGTTGCAGGCGTTGCGCGGCGGCCATGGGATCGTCTCGCGAGTCGCTGACAGGTTCGGCATCCAGTTCGGCCTGTTGCTGGTGGACGGTGTGCCGCACCTTTTGTTTGCGCCAGTGATCGCGCAGCAGATTGCGCGCCATCTGGAACAGAAACGCCCGTGGCTGCTCGACCTGAGCCCGGTCGCGGTAGTCCAGCCATTGGGTGAAGACATCCTGGGTCATGTCTGCCGCGTCGCTGGCGTTGTCCGTGCGTTTACGCAGGAAATGCAGGATATCTGCATAAAACCCGCGAAAGGCATCGGCCGACAGCGGGTCGGGCTTGGGACGAGACATGGATATCCTTCTTGACGAAGCACGACGTGGAAAAGTCGTGAATGATATCGAGAATTATTGTCATTTGTCTCTATTGAAAATCCAAGGTTGGATGCGGATTAAATGTGGGAGCGGGCTTGCTCGCGAAGGCGGTGAGTCAGTCGACCTATTAATT
>NZ_JBSVWQ010000346.1:0-4398 GCF_054071215.1 Pseudomonas sp. SDO5522_S412
CACATGTATTGACTGGCACTCCGCTTTCGCGAGCAAGCCCGCTCCCACATTTGGATCGGGTTTGCACTCCGCTACTCCACCGGGTCACTCACAGGCGTCGCAATAATCGCCTTCAACTCACTGGTCATCGGGAATTCCAGGTTCAAGCCCTTGGGCGGGATCGGCTGCTCAAACCAGCGCTGGTAAATGCCGTTGATCTCCCCCGAGCTGTACAGCCCGGCCAGGGTCTCGTTGACCACCGCGAGAAACTGCGGGTCGTCCTTGCGCACCATGCAGCTGTAGATTTCCCGCGACTGTTCTTCCCCAACCACCACCCACTTGTGCGGGTCCCTGGCCTTGGCGCGCTCGCCGTAGAGCAACGCGTCATCCATGTAGAACGCCGCCGCCCGGCCGGATTGCAGCATCTGGAAGGCTTCGCCGTGGTCCTTGGCGCTGATCACCGACATGTTCAGTTTGTGATCGACGTTGTAGCTCTTGAGGAACCGCTCGTTGGTGGTACCGGCGGTGGTTACCACGTTCTTGCCTTGCAGGTCGGCGAAGCTTTTGATGCCGCTGTCGTTGGCCGTCAGCAACTGGCCCTTCACGTAGATAAACCCGTAGGAAAACGCTACCTGCTTCTGCCGCTCGGCGGTCACGCCGGTGGAACCGCATTCCAGGTCCACGGTGCCGTTTTGCACCAGGGCTATGCGGGTCTGGGAAGTCACCAGGTTGTACTTCACGTTGAGCTTCGGCACACCGGTTTTCTGCTGGATACGCTCGACGATCTTGTTCGCCAGCTCCACCGAATAGCCCATGGGCTTGCCGCTGTGATCCCCCACATAGGAAAACGGCACCGAGGCATCGCGATAGCCGAGGGTGATGCTCCTGGCGTTGGCGATCTTGCTCAGCGTGCCGTCCAAGGGGGCCTCGGTGGCATGGGCCTGAGCCCCCAACAACAGCCCCAGGGTGCAGCCGATCAACGTGATTTTTTGCATTGTTATTCTCCGTTGGTGGTTAAAGGTTCAGGTACGGCGCACTGCAATGACACTGATCTCGACCAGCACGTCCGGTCGTGCCAACTGCGCCTGCAACGTGGTACGCGTCGGTGCCTGCCCCGGCGATAGCCAGGCGGACCAGACTTCATTCATCGGCGCAAAACCCTCCTGGATATTGTTCAGGTAGATGGTCGCATTCAGCAGATGATCCTTGTCGCTGCCGGCCTCGGCCAGCAGCGCATCAATCCTGGCCAGCACCTCTTCGGTCTGGGTCTTCACATCGCGGCCTTCGCCCGGCACCTGGCCGGACAAAAACACCAGGTCCTGAAACACCACGGCGCCAGACAAGCGGCTGTTGCTGTTGATTCGGGTGATGGTCATCGAAATATCCTCAAGCGGCACGGGGCGCGAAGCCCTGCATATCAATGGAAGTGGTGTGCCGGCCAATCAACTCGGCCAGTACCTGGCCGCTGCCGCAAGCCAGGGTAAACCCGAGGGCGCCGTGGCCGAGGTTAAGCCACAGGTTGCTGTAGGCGCTGGCACCAATCAACGGCACGCCGGTCGGCGTGGCCGGGCGCATACCGGCCCATTCGACCGCGTGCTGGTAGTCACCGGCCAGCGGGAACGTCTCAAGTGCCTGGCGTTTAATCAGCGCCAGGCGCTTGGGTTCCAGGCGGGTGTCGAAGCCGACAATATCCACCATCGCCGCCACCCGCAGTTGCTCACCGATGCGCGCGTAGACGATCTTGCGGTCGTAATCGGTGATGCTGATGTTCGGCGCCTGATGCTGCGCGCCAATCGGCACGCTCAGGCTGTAACCCTTGAGGGGATACAGCGGCAGCGACATACCCGGCAAGGCCAGCTCGGGGCTGCGGTGCCCGGCGGCCAGCACCAGGTGCTGCACCGGCAAGACTTCACTGCCCATTTCGATAGCCTGCACGGCGCCTGCGCTGTGACGAATCGCCGTCACCTTGCGCCCCAACAGGAACGTGCAACGCCCCGACGCTTCAAGGCGCGCCGCCAGTTGCTGGCAGAACCCATGGCAGTCGCCGACCTCTTCATTGGGCGTATAGATGCCGCCGGCAAAACTGGCGCTGTCCAGGGTCGGTTCCAGCCGTGCGCAGTCCGCCGCCGAGAGCACTTGCTGTTGCAGCGGGTCGGTCACTTTATTCAAGGCGCGTTCATAGCTGTCGAGGCTGCGAAAGGTCACCAGCTTGCCGTTGCGCCGCCAGTGGAAACCGCCCAGTTGGTCTTCTTCACGCCAGCGTTGCAGGGTGCCCTGGCTCAAGGACGCCAGGCGCAGCAGGTGGGCCGCATTGCGCTGGTTCACCGAGCCACGGCAGGCGCCCAGGAACGAGGCCATCCAGCGCCACTGCGCCGGGTCCATGCGCGGGCGCAGCTTCAGCGGCGAGTCACCGCGCAGCATCCAGCCGATGGCTTGCAACGGCACACCCTTGTCGGCCAGCGGTGCGACATAGCGGTAGGACAACTGCCCGCCGTTGGCGAAGCTGGTCTCGCTGCCCAGGGTTTCCCGGGCTTCGACCACCGTCACCTGCATGCCGGCACGCACCAGCGCGTAGGCACTCGCCAGGCCGATAACCCCGCCACCGATGATGCAAACCTGCTGAGCCATGTGCGTCCCTTAACCGTGCGATGTCAGGCTTGAAGGTTAGAGGCAGGTGACAGCGGCGGGACAATGAATAAAGATGGGTCACCCATAAACAAAGGTTATGGACTGCCCATGCGCTTGCGTCATATCGAAATCTTCCAGGCCATCCGCCAGACCGGTTCCATCAGCGCCGCCGCCCAGTTGCTGCATGTCTCGCAGCCGGCGGTGAGCAAGGTGCTGCAGCACGCCGAGTTGCAGTTGGGGTTCCCGCTGTTCCTGCGTATACGCGGCAAGCTGCAGCCAACCCCGGAAGCGCTGGCGCTGGAACGCGAAGTCGACAAGGTGACCGAAAGCCTGCAAGGCGTGCGGCGCCTGGCACAGAACCTGCGCCGCGAGCCGGGCCAGAGCCTGCGTATCGGCGCAACACCGGCGCTGGCCCTGTCGTTGCTGCCGCCGGCCATCCGCGAATGGACCCAACGCTACCCGGACATCGCCTGCGAGCTGTCCAGCGCCCACAGCCGCGAGCTGGTGCAAAACCTGTTGATGCGTGAGGTCGACGTGGCGCTGACCCTGCAACCGCCCGATCACCCGGGCCTGACCGCCCAGGCCCTGGCCCACGGCGTGCTGGTGGCGCTGGCGCCGCAGGGTTACTGGAAGGAAAACGAGCTGGGCAAACCGTTGCCGCTGATGGCCCTGGCGGGCGCGCCGTTGATTGGCCTGTCCAGCGCCGACCCGTTGTCGGCGAAGCTGGACAGCTACCTGGAAGCGGTCGATCCACCGCCACGGGTCAGCATCGCAGTGCAGACCTATTCCCTGGCCAGGGCCATGGTCGAATCCGGCGCCGGGCTGGCGGTGATTGATCCGTTCACCGCCCTCGGCGCATCACCGGCCACTACTTGCATTCGCCCCCTTGCGCCGCCGCTGCCAATCACCTTGTACGCCCTGACCCGCGCCGACGAACCGCCGCCGCATATGCTGGCGAGCCTGTTGGAGATCTTCGGCAGCCGGGCCCAGGAGCAATTGGACCGGCTATAACACGTACCCCATGATCGCTACGAAATGCAGCAGGCTGCCGCCAATCACGAACAAATGCCAGATCCCGTGGGAGTGCCGCAGGCGGTCCTCCAGGGCAAAGAAAATAATGCCCACGGTGTACAGCACCCCGCCCGACGCCAGCCAGGCAAACCCGGTAGGCCCCAGCGCAGCAATCAGCGGCTTGACCGCCACCAGCACAATCCAGCCCATCACCGCATAGATCACGATCGACAAAATCCGCGCCTCGGAGCGTGGCTTGATCTCCTGCAGGATGCCGATCACCGCCAGCCCCCACACAATCCCGAACAGCGTCCAGCCCCACGGCCCGCGCAGCGTCACCAGGCAAAACGGCGTGTAGCTGCCGGCAATCAGCAGGTAGATCGAAAAGTGATCGACCTTCTGCATGATCGCTTTCTTGCGCCCGCGCACGCTGTGGTAAACGGTGGACGCGCTGTACAACACCAGCAATGTGAAACCGTAAATGGCCACGCTGACAATCTTCCAGGGGTTGCCGTCCATACTGGCCACCACCAACATCCATACCGCACCCACAAAAGCCGCAACCGCCCCGAGCAAGTGGCTCCAGGCGTTGAATCGTTCCCCGTGATACATGTGTCACTCACCTCGAATAACGGTTATCACCTCGACCATTCTGACGTCACCCACCCAATATCAGGTAACAACCTTTCTTCATTTGCCCAAATACACATGCCGATGGATGATTCGCTTCATCCTGTGGGAGCTGGCTTGCCGGCGATAGCGGTGGGTCAGCCATACATC
>NZ_JBSVWQ010000347.1:0-4320 GCF_054071215.1 Pseudomonas sp. SDO5522_S412
AGCCAACATTTGTATTGACTGACTCACCGCTTTCGCGAGCAAGCCCGCTCCCACACTGACCTCATTCTTGCCTTGAAACTTGCTGGGCTTTAGAACTTCGTCTGCACCGCCAGCTCAAACGTCCTCGGCGACCCCAGGTAATACGCCGGCGACACATGGGCAAACTCGGCGTACACCTCATTGGTCAGGTTGCGCACCCGGCCCGTCACGGAGGTGTGTTGATCCACCTTGTAAGTCAAAAACGTCCCGAACAAGGTATAGGCCGGCACCGTCAGGGTGTTGGCGTTATCGGCGTACACCGACGCCACATACCGCGCATCCACACCTCCTTGCCAATCCTCCGCAAAGTCATAGGTCAGCCACAGATTACCCACCTGCCTGGGCACATTGGTCGGCGTATTGCCCTTGCGCGACACCACGGCACCGCTGGCGGTTTTCTCGTTGAAGTCCTTGTATTCGGCATCGACCCAGGCGTAGTTGCCCTCCAGCAATAGCTTGGGCGTGACCCGCAACGAACTGGCCAGCTCGATACCCTTGGACGTCTGCGCGCCCACCGGAATGCTATTGGTCGGGTCCAGCGGGTCGGTGACGGCGAAGTCCTTGCGCTCGATCCGGTAGGCGGCCACCGTGGCGGAGCCGCGACCGTCCATGTAATCGAACTTGCTGCCCACTTCCCATTGCTTGCCGGTGGACACATCGAACACCTGGGTGGTGCTGCTCGGCTGTTCGGCAGCGGTGCTGTATTGCACGTAGACATTGGCTTGCGGGATGAACTGATACGTCAGGCCAATCCGCCCGGTCACCGGCTCCCAACTGCGTTTGACATGCCGCGGATTGCTGGCGGTGATATCCCGGTGGTTGGTGACTTCCAGGTCAATCGCGTCGTAGCGCAGGCCG
Organism: Pseudomonas sp. SDO5522_S412; assembly: GCF_054071215.1. Classification (NCBI taxonomy): domain Bacteria; kingdom Pseudomonadati; phylum Pseudomonadota; class Gammaproteobacteria; order Pseudomonadales; family Pseudomonadaceae; genus Pseudomonas; species Pseudomonas sp. SDO5522_S412. Next base: position 898 of record NZ_JBSVWQ010000347.1, read on the forward strand.
GTGAGCAACGACAGCTTGTCAGTCAGGCCCAGGCGGTTCTCGAGGAACAATGCCTTGGTGGTGACGGCGTTGGTCTTGTCCGGATCGAAACCGGGCTTGGTGCCCGGGATGTCATAGAAATGCCCGGGATCATAGTTGTTCGGGTCCACCGTACTGTTGCCTGCCACATTCAACGGATTGTTGGTGGTGCTGTTGACCCTGTACTCGAAGCCGCCCGACCACGTGGTGCTCAAGCCGAAGAACGTGTCGTCATGGCGCAGCTCGAACTGGTTGCCGTTCTGCTCACCCTGGTGCCGTACCTGATAGGCCGTCGAGCGATTCACTGCGCTGTTATCAGCGTTGTACTGGTAGGTTTCCAGGTTGCGATAGTCGCGCTGGCTGTCGAGGTGATAGAGGGTATTTTTCAGCGTGGTGCTGTCATTGATCCGGTAGTCGATGATCGAGCGCACCCAGATCGTGCGTTGCTCATAACGACCGTCGGCCACGTTGTAGTTGTTGAAGCGGTTGTGTTTGTCGATCTTCAACTCGCCCGACTTCGGGTTGAGCACCGGTGTGCCCCAGTAGGGGCTGTCCTCGTGTTCGTCCTGATATTCCAGGGCCAGGGTGTGGGACAGGTTCGGGGTGAAATCACTCAGCAGGGAAAACGCCACGCTCCAGGCATCGCGCTGTTGGCGATCGATATAGGTGTGGTTGGTGTTGCGGCTTACGTCCAGGCGCGCGTAATGCTGGACCTCGGCGCCCGGCTCGGTCAGGGCGTGGTTCAGGCCGAAGGCCATTCCGGCAGTGTCGTAGCTGCCATAGGTGAGCTGACCTTCGGCGGCCTGTTCCTCACGGGTGGCCAGCTTGGTCACGTAGTTCAGCGAACCACCGACGGAGCCGGCGCCGTTGATCAGCGAGGAGGGCCCGCCCACCAGTTCGACCCGGTCATAAATCCACGCATCCACGGGGCGAGCCAGGCCGCCGGACACCGCGACGCCATTGAACATCTGGGTAATCTGGCTGCTGGTAAACCCTCGATAGGAAATGAAACCGCCAAACCCCGGCGGCGCGCTGGCGTTGACCCCGGGGAGGGTATTGGCCGCGTCCTGGAAGGTCTTGGCGCCTCGGCGCTCGATGTCATTGCGGTTGGCAATGCTGATGGACGCCGGGGTTTCCCGCACGCTCAGCCCCAGGCGCGAGGCCATGCCACTGGACTGATCCAGGGCCAGGCCGGCATCACCGGTTTGCTCGCCATCAATGGTGGTCGGTGCCAGCTCAATCGCCCAGGTGCTGACAGGCAGGCAGCCGAACAGGCCCGCCAAAAGGGGTAAATGTTTCATGGTTGAATCCTGAAAAACTTGGCTTGAAAACAACCCAGTGCCGTCCGCACTCCCGGGGGAGGCAGCCGCGTGGGCCAATCAGAAAAGCGCAGGTATCAGGCGAAGGCGGGCGGGGCGCGCGGATTAGCCGCAGGCCAGGTGAAGCGGGCAGGGATGTCGGCACTGGCAACGATGGCGGGCGGCGGCGCATGGGGTTGCGGAAGCACCGCCACGTTGAGGCTGGAGTTGAGCGCCGGGCCCATGCCGCCGGTGGAGCACAGCGGGCAACCGAAGGCTTTCGAGAGCGTGGGCAGGGATTCATCGGTGGACTTGTAAGGCGCCGGCGCCTGGGTGCGCGGGTCCACCGTACAGAACTGGCCGCCGATGCCGTTGAGCTGCATCCCGACCATTTGCCCGTGGCCGATGCTGCAGGCGAACACATTGAACAGGACGCAGCAGTAGAGCATCCAGGCAATGAGCGAGCGGTCGGTACGGGCGAGTTTCATGGGGCGGCACTTTACCATCAGCCGCCGACGAATTGCCTGCAAAAAATCTCAAGAGGGCTATCCTCTCTCGGACTTTTCCAAGGATATCCAGCCATGAGCTTTTTAGTCGCGCGATGGATCGTCGGGGTTTTTGGCTTTATCAGCCTGGTGCATTTGTACTGGGCGGCCGGCGGCAAATTGGGTGTGACGGCGGCTATTCCGCAGCTGCCGGGTGAATTCGCCAGCGGGCCGCGACCGGCGTTCAAGCCGTCGGCACTGGGAACGTTGCTGGTGGGTGTGGGGTTGGTGGCGATTGCGGTGCTGGTGTGTTTGCGGGCCGGGCTGTATTTCGAGCCGGTGTCCAACCATGCGTTGCAGTGGGGGATTAGTGCAGTAGCACTGGTGATGTTTGCCCGGGCGATTGGGGATTCAGAGCTGGTGGGTTTTTTCAAGAAGGTCGGCGGGTCGCGGTTTGCGCGGCTGGATACGTTTTTTTACTCGCCGCTATGTTTGGTGTTGGGGGCGGGGTTGTTGGTGGTGGCGTGGAGTTGAGGGGGAGTGTTTACCGCGAAAGAGTGAGTTTTACGCTGGGTAAACTCGAATGTTCGCCTGGCGACAGCTGGTCAGGGGGTGAGCAGGGTCAAGGATTCAGGAAGTATAGGTTGGACATGGAGTCAGTGATTTTTTGTGCTTTTCCTTGCGCTACATAATTATTGAATTCTAGTTTGAGAGTGTTCTGGTTGGTGTACTTTTTGTAACGGTATGGTACTTCGCATGCGTAAATGTAAAGCCGCCACGGGTCGAAGCCGTCCACTCTTTCGTCTGGGCCATAGTCGAAATCGATACATACTCCGGAAAAATCGACTCTGCAGCCAATTCCGTGTAGTTCGTAGGAGATGTTGTCAGTGATCCTCCCGCGTTGCGGGATTTCTTTGCTGCGCCATAGCTGGAGTATGTTTTTTGTTCCGAATGTGTGCTCAAGTAAATCAGTCGCTCTTTTCACCTGATATAGATATTCGTGGATCAAATTCTCCAGGTTGTTCTTTTTCATCGTCTCGGCCTTTCTAACCTATCAAGTCCAACAGCATTCGAAGCGTTTATTACGTCATCTTTACTTTTGAGCGTTCCCTTATGGCTATTTAGGTTCTCTATCAATTTTATGGTGACTGGCGTATTTGTCCGTCTTGCCGCTGAGGCTCGGTGGTGCCCGTCGATAATATAGCGCTGCCCGTTCACCTCGACCACGTCGATAGGCTCATTTGTGTCGTAACCCTTGCTCCGCATGCTGAGGGAGATTTCGTCGACTCGCTTGGTTGATCTTTTCCCCTCGATACTATGCGTTCGATTCAAGCTTTCCGCATCAACTCCTCTAATAACTGGCGCCGAAGGTACACCTTCATCGGCTTTTACTTTTCTAGCAGGATCGTTATCAACGGCTTTCGGCTTACATCCATCGCCACCCGGGCAGGTGTTCAATCCAAGCGGGTCAACCCATCCCGTCGGGTTGGGCACATATTGGTAGCCGTTCAGCCCACCCGCCAGCTTCACGGGGTCGGGCGTCAGATAACGACCAATATCCGGATTATAGTAGCGATGTCGGTTGTAGTGCAGCCCGCTTTCCGGGTCGAAGTACTGGCCCT
>NZ_JBSVWQ010000348.1:0-4195 GCF_054071215.1 Pseudomonas sp. SDO5522_S412
GCGGCGTGTCAGCCACTACATCTGTGACTGAGGCACCGCATTCGCGAGCAAGCCCGCTCCCACAGTTGATCGCATTCCACATTTTGATTCGGTTCATCCTCAAAGCCCCACTCCAGACACCTGGCCGTCCGGCCAGTTGTCGCTCGCGAAAAACCTCGTTATAAAGGTTGGTGGCACCTAGCCACGTCCGCGCGGTAAAAAAACTCAAACAACACCCCGCCGTCCTCAACCCACTTGATCTCGAGTGATGCATGACCTTGCCCGGGATAGGGCAAGCTGGAGCGTTGACATGAACCATGGAAGTTTTGTCATTGAAAAGCTGTTCAAGCACTACAACGTTCAAGTAGAGCAGCTTGGTAACAACCCAGAGAAGAAAACCGTGCTGTTGGTCAACGGCGCGCTGTCCACCACCCGCTCGTTTGCACGCACCAGCAAGTGCCTGTCCGAGCACTTCAATGTGCTGATGTTCGACCTGCCGTTCTCCGGCTATTCACGCCCGCACAACACCGACCTCGACCTTGTGACCAAGGACGATGAAGTGCAGATCCTGCGCGCTCTGGTGGAACGCTTTGAGGTCAACCACCTGGTGTCTGCCTCATGGGGCGGGATTTCCACGCTGCTGACCCTCGCCCACAACCCGCCGTCGATTGAAAGCTCGGTGGTGATGGCACTGGCGCCCAACCTCAACCAGGCCATGCTCGAATACGTAGAGCGGGTGCGCGTGCTGATCGAGGCCGATGACAAATCCGCCGTCGGCCATCTGCTGAATGAAACCGTGGGCAAATACCTGTCGCCCCGGCTCAAGCGCAACAATCACCGGCACCTGTCGACCATGGCCACCACCGAGTATCGCCAGGCACGCTTCCATATCCATCAGGTGCTGGCGCTGGGTGACGGCAACTACCTGCCGCAACTGACCCGGATCGAAACCCCGGTGCACTTCCTCAACGGCGTGCTGGACGAGTACACCCCGGCAGACGAAGCCCAACTGTTCAAGAAATACGTAGGCCGCAGCAGCTTCGCCACCGCCGAACACACCGGCCATTTGCTCGACCTGGAATCCCGCGAAGCGGCCCTGGCCGTGCACCGCGCGCTGATTGATTTCCTGGTGGGCAAACACGTGGCGTTGTCAGATATAGACGAAGGGCCAGTGGGAAAAGGAGCTGCCGATGGCGCATAATCGCCGACACATAGGCTGCTAACAAAAAGGTAACTCATGCCGAATCGCGCCCCTCTCGATGCCAAGACCGCCCGCTGGCTACCCTGGGTGGTAGCGATTGCCTTCTTCATGCAGTCGCTGGATGGGACGATTCTCAACACCGCCTTGCCGGCCATGGCTCGAGACCTGGCGGAGAACCCCTTGCGCATGCAAGGCGTAGTGATTGCCTACATGCTCACCGTGGCCTTGCTGATTCCCGCCTCGGGCTGGGTGGCCGACCGCTTCGGCACCAAGAAGATCTTCTTCGGCGCGATCATGCTGTTCAGCATTGGCTCATTGCTCTGCGCACTCTCCAGCACGCTGACCATGCTGGTGGGCGCCCGGGTGATCCAGGGCCTGGGCGGTGCGTTGATGTTGCCGGTGGGCAGGCTGGTGGTGCTGCGCGCCTACCCACGTTCGGAGCTGGTGCGCATCATGGGTTTCATCACCATTCCCGGGCTGCTGGGCCCGCTGCTCGGCCCGACCATGGGCGGCTGGATGGTGCAATACCTGACCTGGCACTGGATCTTCCTGATCAACCTGCCGGTGGGCATCATCGGCTGCTACGCCGTCTGGAAATTCATCCCCGACCTGCGCGGCAGCGAACGTACGCGGTTCGACGGCGTGGGTTTCCTGCTGTTCGGCGCGGCGATGGTGCTGATCACTATCGCCATGGAAGGCCTCGGCGAATTGCACCTGCCGCACCTGCGGGTGATGTTGCTGCTGTTCGGCGGCCTCGCGTGCCTGGCGGCTTACTGGCTGCGCGCCGGGCATATCGACAACCCGCTGTTCTCGCCGGTGCTGTTCAAGACCCGGACCTTTGCGGTGGGCATCCTCGGCAACCTGTTCGCTCGCCTGGGCAGCGGCGCGTTGCCTTTCCTGGTGCCGCTGTTGCTGCAGGTGGCGCTCGGTTACTCACCGTCCGAAGCCGGGATGAGCATGCTGCCCCTGGCGGCGGCGGCGATGTTTGCCAAGTCCATCGCCCGGCCGCTGATCGAGCGCCTGGGCTACCGCGTGGTGCTGACCGGCAACACCCTGGCGCTGGGCATCATGCTGGCGAGCATGGGCCTGGTCAGCGAACACACGCCCTACCCGCTGCTGCTGAGCATGCTGGCGATCCTCGGGGCCATCAACTCGCTGCAATTCACCGCGATGAACACCGTGACCCTGATCGACCTCGACGACGCCCAGGCCAGCAGCGGCAACAGTTTGCTGTCGGTGGTGGCGCAGTTGTCCCTGAGCCTTGGGGTGGCCTGCGCCGGTGCGCTGCTGGGTGGTTTTACCGCCGAAGTGGGCAACGACGGGGTCGACACCGTACTCGGCGCGTTCCAGTTGACCTTCGTCACCGTGGGCATCATGGCGATGCTGGCGGCGGCGATCTTCCTGCAATTGTCGCCAAAAGACGGCAAACGCGTGGTCAGCCGTGAGCACGACATTGAGCATTAACAGGCTTCTCGTCTAGAACTTGCAGGGAAAATCCCACGAGGCTGGTACACTGCGCGACATTTTGTTTTGCAGAGCCAGTCCCGTGACTACCATCGCCACCGCTTTTAATACTTTGCCCCTGTCCGCCGCCATGCTGGCTAACCTCGACTCGCTGGGTTATGTCGAGATGACGCAGATCCAGGCGCAAAGCTTGCCGGTGATCCTCAAAGGGCTGGACCTGATTGCCCAGGCCAAGACCGGCAGCGGCAAGACCGCAGCCTTTGGCATCGGCCTGTTGAACCCGATCAACCCGCGCTACTTCGGTTGCCAGGCACTGGTCATGTGCCCGACCCGCGAGCTGGCTGACCAGGTGGCCAAGGAAATCCGTCGCCTGGCCCGCGCCGAAGACAACATCAAGGTGCTGACCCTGTGCGGCGGCGTGTCCCTCGGCCCGCAGATCGCCTCCCTGGAGCACGGCGCCCACGTCATCGTCGGCACCCCGGGCCGCATCCAGCAGCACCTGCGCAAGGGTTCGCTGGTTTTGGACGGCTTGAACACGCTGATCCTCGATGAAGCCGACCGCATGCTCGACATGGGCTTCTACGACGCCATCGAAGACATCATCAGCAAGACCCCGGCCCGCCGCCAGACCCTGCTGTTCTCGGCCACCTACCCGGTGAGCATCAAGCAGCTGGCCTCGAAATTCATGCGCGCGCCGCAACAGGTCAAGGCCGAAGCGTTCCACTCGGACGACCAGATCGAGCAACGCTTCTACGAGATCTCCCCGGAAGAGCGCATGGACGCGGTGACCAAGGTCCTGGCGCATTTCCGCCCGGCGTCTTGCGTAGCCTTCTGCTTTACCAAGCAGCAAGTGCAGGAAACCGTGGATCACCTGACCGCCAAGGGCATCTCCGCCGTTGGCCTGCATGGCGACCTGGAACAGCGCGACCGTGACCAGGTACTGGCGATGTTCGCCAACCGCAGTACGTCGGTACTGGTCGCCACCGACGTGGCTGCCCGTGGCCTGGACATTGATGCACTGGACATGGTGATCAACGTCGAACTGGCCCGCGACTCGGAAATCCACATCCACCGCGTGGGCCGTACCGGTCGCGCGGGTGAGACGGGCATTGCTATCAGCCTCGTCGCACCGTCCGAAGCCCACCGCGCCCAGGCCATCGAGCAGTTGCAGAAGTCGCCGCTGAACTGGGACCAGTTGGACAACCTCAAGCCTCAGAGCGGCGGCCCGTTGCTGCCGGTGATGAGCACCCTGTGCATTGCCGCCGGCCGTAAAGACAAGGTTCGCCCGGGCGATATCCTTGGCGCACTGACCGGTGAAGCCGGGATTCCGGGGGCCCAGGTCGGCAAGATCGCGATCTTTGATTTCCAGGCGTTCGTGGCCGTTGAACGCGGGATCGCCAAGCAGGCGCTGCAGCGTTTGAATGACGGCAAGATCAAAGGCCGTTCGTTGCGCGTGCGTATCCTGTAAAGATCTCAAGCTATACCGAGATCAAAAATGTGGGAGCGGGCTTGCTCGCGAATGCGGAGTGTCAGTCACCGAATCTGTCGACT
>NZ_JBSVWQ010000349.1:0-4100 GCF_054071215.1 Pseudomonas sp. SDO5522_S412
TCAGCCGATACATGTGCTGACTGATCCACCGTATTCGCGAGCAAGCCCGCTCCCACATTTAGTCCTGCGGTGCCTTGGGCAAGGTCTTCTGCCGCAAAATATAAACCGTCACCAACACCGCACTGGTCAGCATGAACCCTCGCGCCCAGATCAGCGGCACCAGGTAGCAGGAAAACCCGATACTCACCCACATCAACCCAATGGCATACACCTTGCCCTTGAGCGGAATCCCGTTGCCATCCAGATAGTCACGAATCCACGGCCCCAGGCGCGGGTGTTCCACCAGCCAGTGGTAGAAGCGCGGGGAGCTACGGGCAAAGCAGGCGGCAGCCAGCAGAAGGAAGGGGGTAGTGGGCAGCACCGGCAGGAAGATGCCGATTACCCCGAGCGCCACGCTCAACCAGCCGATGGCCAGCAGAACGTAACGCAGGATCACGGAACGGTTGCCCATGGGCGCCACGGGCAAAGGTCTTAGTGGTGGCGAGGCTTGAGGATCGCCGGCTTTTCGTCAGGTGCGTTGCACAGCAGGTACAGGGCGGTCAGCGCTTCCGGGATCTGAACGATCATGTCGTCCATCAGGTTGGCGTCGGCGGCGATGTCGGAGAACTCAGGTTGCTCGTCGAACAGGCCGGAACCGACCATGATCGGCAGCAGCATTTCGCTGACTTCTTCTTCAGCCGTTTCGAACCAGGCCTCTTCACGCAGGAACACGCCTTCCATGAAACCGATGCACCAGCCGCGCAGTTCGGAGTCGTCCGGGTCTTCGCCCAGGTCCAGGTCGCAAGGCAGTTCGAACTCTTCATCGGAAGCCAGTTGGCGGCCAATGTGAGCCTTGAGGGCCAGCAGGGTCGATTCGATTTCTTCGCGCTGGGCGGCATCACTGTAGTGAGGCTCTTCGGAGAACAGGGCGTCGATCCATTCACGGTCGGGAACGACATCGGAGCATATCGACAGCGCGGTCAGATAGCCGTGGGCGGCCACGTAGTCCAGCGCCTCGTCGTGCAGCTCATCGGCATCGAGGAAGGCTTGCAGGCGGGTTAGTTGCTCAGCGAAGGACATTGACGGACTACCTTGGGAATAAACGATGGGCAATTCTAGGCTTTCTTGAGCTGCCAGGCCAGCCGCAGCACAGATTTGAGAGGTATTTGAGCCCGGCGGCAATTCACCAACGGCACCCTTTGCCGGGTAACGCTCGGGTATACTGCCGCGTTTTGTGATGCCCCTGCAGGCCAAGCGCCAGTCGCGGGAAAAGTTCGCTTACGGATTATTTCCCGCTCAAGCGTGCTTTTTCGACCAGCCTGTACAGAGGGATTTCGGCGATATTTGGAGTTTTTCATGCTCGAGCAGGCTCAACGCGTCCTCAAGGACATCTTCGGCTACGACAGTTTTCGTGGCCGCCAGGGTGCGATCATTGAGCGCGTGGCCAACGGCGGTGACGCCCTGGTGCTGATGCCTACCGGCGGCGGCAAGTCGCTGTGCTTCCAGGTACCGGCACTCCTGCGGGAAGGGCTTGCGGTGGTGGTGTCGCCGTTGATCGCCCTGATGGACGACCAGGTGGCCACCCTTGAAGAGCTCGGCGTGGCGGCTGCTTCGCTGAACTCCACCCTCAGCGCCGAACAGCAGCGTGACCTCGCCGCCCGGATCAAGCGCGGCGAAGTGAAGATGCTTTACCTCGCCCCCGAGCGCCTGGTGCAGCCACGGATGCTGGCGTTCCTGCAGAGCCTGGAAATCGCCCTGTTCGCCATCGACGAAGCCCACTGTGTGTCCCAATGGGGCCACGATTTCCGTCGTGAATACCTGCAACTGGGCCAACTGGCGGAACTGTTCCCCAACGTCCCGCGCATCGCCCTGACCGCCACCGCCGACAAACGGACCCGCGAAGAAATCGTCGAGCGCCTGCACCTGCAGAACGCCGAGCGCTTCCTCTCGAGCTTCGACCGGCCGAATATCTTTTACCGCATTGTGCCCAAGGAACAGCCGCGCAAGCAGTTGCTGGCGTTCCTCTCCGATCGGCGCAGCGACGCCGGCATTGTCTATTGCCTGTCGCGCAAGAAGGTCGATGAGGTCGCCGCATTCCTCAGTGAACAAGGCTACCCGGCACTGCCGTATCACGCGGGCTTGCCCAACGAACTGCGGGCCTACCACCAGAAGCGCTTCCTCAACGAGGAAGGCCTGATCATGGTCGCCACCATCGCGTTCGGCATGGGCATCGACAAATCCAACGTGCGCTTCGTGGCCCACATGGATTTGCCCAAATCCCTTGAGGCGTACTACCAGGAAACCGGGCGTGCCGGCCGTGACGGCCTGCCGGCGGATGCGTGGATGGTCTACGGCCTGCAAGACGTGGTGATGCTCAAGCAGATGCTGCAGAACTCCGAAGGCGACGAGCGCCACAAGCGCCTGGAACAGCACAAGCTCGACGCGATGCTGTCGCTGTGTGAAGAAACCCGCTGCCGTCGCCAGACCTTGCTCGCCTACTTCGACGAAGACATGCCCAAGCCCTGCGGCCACTGCGACAACTGCGTGGACGGCGTGCAGACCTGGGACGCCACCGAGCCGGCGCGCCAGGCGTTGTCGGCGATCTACCGCACCGGCCAGCGCTATGGCGTCGGCCACCTGGTGGACGTGTTGCTGGGCAAGGACAATGAAAAGATTCGCAGCTTCGGCCACGAAAAACTCTCGGTCTACGGTGTGGGCAAGGCCCGCGCCGAAGGCGAGTGGCGCTCGCTGTTCCGGCAGATGGTCGCCCGTGGCCTGGTGGACATCGACCTGGAAGGCTACGGCGGCCTGCGCCTGAACGACAGTTGCCGGCCGCTGCTCAAGGGCGAAGTCAGCCTGGAGCTGCGCCGCGACCTCAAGCCGCAAACCACCGCCAAGAGCAGCACCAGCCAGGCCAGCCAACTGGTGCGTTTCGAAGAGCGCGAACAGTGGGAAGCCCTGCGCGCGCTGCGTAAGAAGTTGGCGCAGGAACACAGCGTGCCGCCTTACGTCATCTTCCCGGACTCCACCTTGCTGGAAATGCTCCGCGACCATCCCACTACCCTCGGCGAGATGGCCAGGGTCAGCGGCGTCGGTGCGCGCAAGCTGGAGCGTTATGGCCAGGCCTTCCTCGAAGTGCTCGGCGGCCAGGTCGAGGCGCCGAAAGAGGTCGCCGACATCCGCCACGAGTTGATCAGCCTCGCCCGTGCCGGCATGACCCCGATCCAGATTGCCGGGCAGCTGCAGTGCTCGGAAAAGAACGTCTACACCTTGCTCGCCGAGTCCATTGGCAAGCAGCAGTTGTCGTTGGAGCAGGCCCTTGATCTGCCGGAAGATTTGCTCGGTGAAATCCAGGATGCATTCCTGGATGGAGAAGGCGAATTGCCACCCGTTTCCGAGATTGCGCCGCTGTTTACCGGCCGCGTTCCCGAGGGCGTTTTGTACTGCGTAAGGGCCGCTTTGCAGTCGGAATTCGAGATTTGATGTGCCAATTACGACAATGTAACGAATCAGTACATACCGGGTCTTGCCTACTGGCATGGGTCATGCTTAGCTGACTAATAATTAGCCACACTTTATTTTCAGTCTAATCCATGAGTTTTTTATGCCGTTAACCGATCAACACCGTTTTGGCATGCAGTTGGCGCATATGTCCCGAGGATGGCGTGCCGAGCTGGATCGCCGCTTGGCAGGTTTGGGACTGTCCCAGGCACGCTGGCTGGTGCTGCTGCACCTGGCCCGTTTTACCGAACCGCCTACCCAGCGTGAGCTGGCGCAGAGCGTCGGGGTAGAGGGGCCCACCTTGGCCCGTTTGCTCGACAGCCTGGAAAGCCAGGGCCTGGTGCAACGCCAGGCCGTGGTGGAAGACCGCCGCGCCAAGCGCATTGTGCTGTGCGACACCGCGAAGCCGCTGATCGAGCAGATCGAGACCATCGCCACGGCCTTGCGCCATGAGCTGTTTGTGGGTGTCGATGAAGAGGATCTGCGGGTGTGCATGCGGGTGCATGAACACATCCTCGGAAATCTCGAGAAGTCCTGACCCCAGGTACACAGAAGATCAAAAATGTGGGAGCGGGCTTGCTCGCGAAGGCGGAGTGTCAGTGAATATATGTGCTGACTGA
>NZ_JBSVWQ010000350.1:0-4073 GCF_054071215.1 Pseudomonas sp. SDO5522_S412
GTAGTGGCTGATACTCCGCCTTCGCGAGCAAGCCCGCTCCCACATTAGTTTGGTATTGCCAATTCAAGATCCAGCAATGCTGAGCCCAGGCACTTGCCATGGGCGTCCAGCGCCAGCGACCGCGTCACCCCGCCCCGCAGGATCCCCGGCAACACGAAGTTCAGTGCCTGCACATTGGGCAGTTCATAACGCCGCACCGGTGCAGCTCCCGCCTCCAGTAACGGCGCAAAAAACGCCGCCACCACCTCAGCCGTGAGTTGCTTGCAGAGCAGCGGATAGTCCTCGGCCCGATACGCGATGATCGAGATGTTCGAGGTGTCGCCCTTGTCGCCCGTTCGGGAGTGGGCCAGGGTGTGCAGTTTCATGACTCGATCCTCGGGTTGACCGCGTGACGAGGCAGCAGCAACGAGGCCACCGCCACCACCTGGCGCAGGCTCTTGCTGGCGCCGCCGCCGCCGGACGGGCCGTTGGTGTAGAGAGTTTCAACTTCATTGCCGACACGCACCGCCTCGCTGCGTTCTGCGCAGCGGGCGGCTATGCGCAGGCGCACTTCCCACGGTTCAACCGTGCTGCGCGGGCCGTGCAGGGAGTCGACGCCGATCAATTCGGCACGCACGTCCTGCATGCGCACACCGGTCAACTCCAAGCGTTTCAGGACCACATCGCGAGCCAGTTGCGCACGAGCGACCGCGCCCGGGCCACCGTAGGAAATCTGCCCCTCACCGATCCAGCCGTCCAGATAACCGACGCTGACTTTCAACGCTTCGGGACGTGGCCGTCCGCTCGCGCCGTGGGCACGCACCCGGTCCACGGCTTCTTCGGTAAACGCCACCTGGGAAAAATCCGCGCACACGTCCGGTGTGAGGTAGGCCGCCGGGTCGTGCACTTCGTAGATCAATTGTTCGGTGCACGTGGCACGGCTGACCCGCCCACCGGAACCTGCGACCTTGGTGATCAAGGCCTCGCCGTCTGCGTCAATCTCGGCCAGTGGAAAGCCAAGGCGTGCCAGATCGTCCACGTCCTTGAAACCCGGATCGGCAAAGTAGCCACCGCTGACCTGCCCCGCACATTCCAGTAAATGCCCCACCAGCGTGCCGCGCCCCAGCCGTTGCCAATCATCCGCAGCCCAGCCGAATTCGAACATCTGCGGCGCCAGGAACAGCGAAGGGTCTGCCACCCGGCCGGTGATCACCACGTCGGCCTCGGCGCGCAAGGCGTCGATAATGCCGTCGGCGCCCAAATAGGCGTTCGCGGAAATCAATCGCTCGCCCAACGAGCCAAGGGTCTGGCCGTTGTCGAGCAACTGCTCCGGCTGGGCACGCAAGGTCTCAAGCACGTCGTCGCCAACCACCGCCAGCACCTTGAGGTTAAGCCCCAGTTCACTGGCAATCCGCCGCACTTCAACCGCCGCCGCCACCGGATTGGCCGCGCCCATATTGGTGATTACCCGCAGGCGTCGGCGCCCTTCGGGCCGGCCGACAAAGGGCAGCACGCGGCGCATGCGCTCACTCAACAGCGGGTCGTAACCGCCTTGTGGATCGCTGATCCGCGCCTGTTGCGCCAGGGCGATGGTGCGTTCGGCCAGGCATTCGAAGACCAGGTAATCCAGGTCGCCCTGTTCGGCCAATTCCACCGCAGGTTCGATACGGTCGCCGGAGTAGCCGGCACCGGAACCGATGCGCAAGGTTTTCATTTCAAATCACTCCCAGGAGCAAAGCCGTCAGGGTCATCAACACCGACGCGGCAAACAGAAAGGGGATGGTGAAGCGCTGGTGATCGGCCAATTCGATCTTGCACAGGCCCACCAACAGGAAGGTCGCAGGCGTCAACGGGCTGACCGGAAAGCCGGTGGTGTGCACGCCCAGCAACGAGGCCTGGGCCACTTGCAGCGGGTCGACGCCCAAGGCCTTGCCGACTTCGGCGATCACCGGCATCACGCCGAAATAGTAGGAGTCGGGGTCAAACAGCATGCTCAGCGGCATCGACAGGAAGCCCACCACCGCCGGGATCAACTTGCCGTGGCCCGCCGGAATCTGCGCCACCGCCACTTCGGCGATGGCCTTGAGCATGCCGGTGCCTTGCATGATGCCGGTGAACACACCGGCGGCGAGCAGGATGCTGGCCATGGTCAGGGCGGTTTTTGCGTGGGCGTCGATCCGCGCGCGTTGGGCGTCGACGTTCGGGTAGTTGATGCACAGCGCCACCACGGTGCCGAGCATGAACATCACCACCGGGTCGACCCAAGCGGCGATCATCACCACCATCACCAGTACCGTCAGGACCAGGTTGACCCAGAACAGCCGCGGGCGACGCAGGGCAATGTCATCGTCGCTGAGCACCCGTTGCGGCACGGCGTCCACGCTGGAACCAGCGCCCAGGCCCAGGCGTTTTTCTTCCCGGTGGCCCAGCCACCAGGCGCAGGCGAATACAAAGACCAGGCCGACGATCTGCACCGGGATCAGCGGCTGGAACAAGTCCGCCACCGGCACGTGCAGCGCCGCCGAGGAACGCAGTACCGGGCCGGTCCACGGCAGGAAGTTGACCCCGGCCGCCATCGCCGCCACACACGCGAGGATGCGTTTATCAATTCCCAGCCGCGTGTACAGCGGCAGCATCGCCGGCACCGTCACCAGGAAGGTCACCGCGCCGGAGCCGTCGAGGTGCACCAGCAGGGCCAGGGTCGCGGTACCGACGACAATCCTTGTAGGACGCGTCCCTACCGTGCGCAGGATGCGATCAATGATTGGATCCAGCATGCCGGCATCGGTCATGATCCCGAAGAACAGGATCGCGAACACAAACATCCCCACCACGGGGGCGACGTTCTTGATGCCGGTGATGATGAAGGCGCTGGTTTGCAGGCCGAAACCGCCCAGCAGCGCGGCGATGATCGGCAAGGCGATCAGGGCCACCAGTGGCGACAGGCGTTTGCTCATGACGGCAGTGAGCAGGCACAGGATGGTGATGACACCCAGGGTAGCGAGCATGGGGTAGCTCCAGAACGGCGTTTTCGGCCGGTTATTGTTTTCCCTGGAGTATTGGAATCGCGTTAGGCTTTGTAAATTGGAATATTCGGCACCCCACATTCGAAAAAACAAAACGCCCGAGCAAAATAAAAATGAAAAATTCGATCCAGCATATCCAGGCGTTTCTCGCCGTTGCCCGCACGGGCAGTTTTACCAAGGCTGCCAACGAACTGCATTTGTCGCCCTCGGCGCTGACCGTGCAGGTGCAGCAACTGGAAGAGTGGCTAGGGGTTGCCCTGCTCGACCGCAGCCCGCGCCACGTCAGCATCACCGCCGCCGGCCTGGATGCTCGCGGGCCGATGGAGAAGCTGTTGCTGGACCTGGACAACATCGTCACCGGCTCCCGTGACCTAGCAGCGCTACGACGAGGCGTGGTGACCATCGCCGCCCTGCCCTCCGTGTGCGCCGGCGCGTTACCTCCCGCCCTGCGCCTGTTTCGCGAACGTTTTGCCGGGATCGAGGTGCGCTTGCATGACCTGGTTGCTCACCGCATTCATGCGCAAGTGCGTTCGGGCGAGGTGGATTTCGGTATTGGTGTGCGGGCGCGGCTGAGCCACGGGTTGGCGTTTGTGCCGGTGCTGAATGATCGGTTATGTGCGTTCGTGCCGCTGGCTCATCCGCTGACTCGTTTTGCAAAGTTGAGCCTGGAGCAACTGGCCGACCAGCCGATCATCCTCACCGGCCGCGACAGCAGCGTGCGGGAACAGGTGGACGCGTTGTTCGATGAAACACGCCTGACGATGCTCGCGGGGATGGAGGCCAACTACATGTCGACCGTGTTGGCGTTGGTGCGGCAGGGCTTGGGGATCAGTGTGTTGCCGGAATCGGCGGCGGACAGTCTGGAGGGGTTGAAGCGGATTACCATTGATCATCCGGGGGTGAACCGGGAGATCGGGTTGATCAGTCGCAGTGGACAGCCGTTGAGCCCAGCGGCGCAGCGCTGTTTTGAGTTGCTCAGTGAAGAATTACCTGGCGCACCGCAAAACTAAATGTGGGAGCGGGCTTGCTCGCGAAGGCGGTGGGTCAGCCAATACATGTGCTGACTGG
>NZ_JBSVWQ010000351.1:0-4059 GCF_054071215.1 Pseudomonas sp. SDO5522_S412
GATATCTTGACTGAGCCACCGCATTCGCGAGCAAGCCCGCTCCCACACTGACCGCGTTACCCACTTGGAAGCGGTTAAACCCTGGCGGCAAACACCGCCTGATGCGCCCGGCACTGCTCGGCCGTCAACATGAACACGCCATGCCCGCCGCGCTGGAACTCCAGCCAGGCGAAGTCCACTTCGGGGTACAACGCCTCGACGTGAACCTGGCTGTTGCCCACTTCGACAATCAGCAAGCCCTTCTCAGTCAAGTGATCTGCCGCCTCGGCCAGCATCCGCCGAACCAGGTTCAAGCCGTCGTCACCACAGGCCAGGCCCAGCTCCGGCTCGTGCTGGTATTCATCCGGCATGTCGGCAAAGTCTTCGGCGTCGACATACGGCGGGTTGGACACGATCAGGTCAAAACGCTGGCCCGGCAAACCATCAAAGCCGTCGCCCTGAACGGTATACACGCGCTCATCGACGCCATGGCGCTCGATGTTCTGGTTGGCCACCTCCAGCGCTTCGAAGGACAGGTCGCCCAGTACCACTTCGGCGTCCTGGAACTCGTAGGCGCAGGCAATACCGATGCAACCGGAACCGGTGCACAGGTCCAGAATGCGTGCCGGCGGTGTGCCCAGCCACGGTTCGAAGCGGTTTTCGATCAGTTCGCCAATCGGTGAGCGGGGAATCAATACACGCTCATCAACGATAAACGACATGCCGCAGAACCAGGCTTCCTTCAACAGGTAAGCGGTCGGCACACGCTCGTGGATACGGCGGTGCAGCAACCGTTGCACGTGGGAGATTTCCTCTTCTTCCAGGTTGCAATCCAGGTAACTGTCGGCAATTTCCCATGGCAGGTGCAAGGCGCCGAGCACCAGTTGCCGGGCTTCGTCCCAGGCGTTGTCGGTGCCATGGCCAAAAAACAGGTCTTCCCCATGGAAACGGCTGACGGCCCATCGGATGTGGTCGCGCAAGGTGCGCAGGCGGGAAGTGATCACGGGGGCAAGCTCCTGGAAAAAACGACCGGCGATTCTAACAGTCTTAAGCTGTACCGACGATGTACGAAAAAACCCTTTGCCGCACGTCGGATTTCATCTTAAACGTGGTTTTTGCCTAAACGTAGTGCCCTATTGACATCGCTGCACGCCAACAACGGCGTACCTTACGATGGTAGCGATTCACAGAAGCGCTCAGCCAGAGGACAATGTCACAAAAGCCCCACTCACAGGAGCCCCAGAATGTCCGTTCCAAAGACGATGTTTCAACTCAGCGGTCGTGGTTACGCAGCGGCGAACCTGAACCATGCGACCCTCGTGATCATCGACGCCCAGAAGGAATACCTCAGTGGTCCCCTCGCCCTCTCGGGCATGGACGCTGCTGTCGAAAATATCAAGCAACTGGCGGCTGCCGCGCGCAACGCCGGGCGCCCGATCGTGCATGTGCGCCACCTGGGCACTGTCGGCGGGTTGTTTGACCCTCAGGGCGAGCGCGGTGAGTTCATTCCTGGCCTTGAGCCACAGGCCGACGAAACCATCATCGGCAAGCTGCTGCCCAGCGCCTTCCACGGCACCGGCCTGGAGAAACACCTGCAAGACCTCGGTTCCCTGGACCTGATCGTCTGCGGCTTCATGAGCCACTCCAGCGTCAGCACCACGGTGCGTGCGGCAAAAAACCTGGGCTTTCGCTGCACCCTGGTGGAAGACGCCTGCGCCACCCGCGACCTGCCTTACAAGGGCGGCATCCTCAGCGCCGACCATGTGCAGCAGACTGAAATGGCCATCATGGCTGACAACTTCGCCACCCTCGCCTTGACCAAAGATCTGATCTGATCGACCTTCGATGAGCGGGTAGCCGCCCGCTCATCCGCAAATACCTGTCATTTGCTGCAATTGCCTCTGTACCCGGAACAACCTGTGTATCTTCCGGTCGAAGGGCCGATACCCTGGAGGAAAGGTCGGAATGAAGATATCCGATGGTTTTGATGCTCGTCGCTTGCGCCCCAAGGGCCCGAGCAACTGGCGTCTGCGCATCGGCGCCGGCTTTGCCGCGCTGTTGGCGATAGGTGGCGTACTACTGGCAATTGCTGGCGGCGCTGGTTTGGTTGGACACTCACCGGCCCTGGGCGAGCTGAATGCCAGCCCTGGCGGTTCTGCAATACTCTTGGTCATCGGCCTGCTGGTGCTGTGGTTCGGCGTATGGCTGTGGCGCCGTTGCCGTCGGCGCATGCGCCAACCGCTGTCACTGAACATCGCTTCGCACCTGATGAAAAAGCACGACTGATGGCGTACAGATAGCGTTTGTTGCGCATCAAGCCGCCGCGATTAGGTAAACTGCCCGCCCTTCGCGGAGGCTGACATGCAAGACGACGATTTTTCCCTATTCAAGAACGAGCTGCGCGGCGTCAAGCCGATCAAGCATGATCGCGCCGACACCGGCAAACCCAAGACCGATCGCGCCCAGATCGCCAAGCTGCGCCAGGCCGCGACCGTGCGCACGGACGCCACCACCGTGGACGGCCTGTCGGATCAATTCGTTATCGATGTAGGTCCCGAAGACGAGTTGATGTGGGCCCGCGACGGCGTGCAGGAAAGCCAGATGCGCAAGCTCAAGGTCGGCCAGATCCCGTTCGAGGGTAGTCTCGACCTGCACGGCATGACCGTCGAAAAAGCCCGCGAAACCCTCTGGGCGTTCCTCGCCGAAGCCACCAAATTCGAAATCCGCTGCGTGCGCGTCACCCACGGCAAGGCCGTGCGCCTGGACGGCAAGCGGCCGATGATCAAAAGCCACGTCAACACCTGGTTGCGCCAGCACTCCCAGGTGCTGGGTTTTACCTCATGCCAGCCACGTCACGGCGGCGCTGGGGCGGTGTATGTGATGCTCAAGCGCACCATGATGGAAGGCCGCGACGAGTAACAAGTGCCATCGTCAGGCTTGCAGCGATGTGTTGGCCGCCGTACCCTTGCCCTTTGCGAAAATCCCACTAGGTAGTTTCATGTCCCTGGAACAGAATTACACCGCGATTCTCGGCCAACTCGGCGAGGACGTTTCCCGCGAGGGCCTGCTCGACACGCCAAAACGTGCCGCCAAGGCCATGCAGTATCTCTGCCGCGGTTATGAACAGACCCTCGAAGAAGTCACCAACGGTGCCTTGTTCAGCTCTGACAACAGCGAAATGGTGCTGGTCAAGGACATCGAGTTGTACTCGCTGTGCGAACACCACCTGCTGCCGTTCATCGGCAAGGCTCACGTCGCGTATATCCCGAGCGGCAAAGTGCTGGGCCTGTCGAAGGTCGCGCGTATCGTCGATATGTATGCCCGCCGCCTGCAGATCCAGGAAAACCTCAGCCGCCAGATCGCCGATGCGG
This sequence comes from Pseudomonas sp. SDO5522_S412, assembly GCF_054071215.1. Taxonomy (NCBI): domain Bacteria; kingdom Pseudomonadati; phylum Pseudomonadota; class Gammaproteobacteria; order Pseudomonadales; family Pseudomonadaceae; genus Pseudomonas; species Pseudomonas sp. SDO5522_S412. Next base: position 3,351 of record NZ_JBSVWQ010000351.1, read on the forward strand.
TCCAGCAGGTCACCGGCGCCCTGGGCGTTGCAGTGGTGATCGAGGCCAAGCACATGTGCATGATGATGCGCGGTGTGGAGAAGCAGAATTCGTCGATGATCACGTCGGTGATGCTGGGTGAGTTCCGCGAAAACGCGGCGACCCGCAGCGAGTTTCTCAGCCTGATCAAGTAATACGCGGCACCTGGAAAAACCGGCGTTCATCGCCGGTTTTTTTTCGCCTGTGAAAAATCAGGTAGCTGCGCCCCCTTAAGTCTAGGGCAAGAGGTTTCAGCCATGTTCGTCAAAGCACTTCGAGTGGGCCTCGGCCACGTCATCATCGCCGGCGACTTCCTGACCCGTCCGCGCAAAAAGCAGCGCCCTGCCGAACAACAGGCGCAGGTGAACGCAGCGGCCAAGGACCTGACCCTGTATCAATTCCACGCCTGCCCGTTCTGCGTGAAGACCCGCCGCACCCTGCACCGCCTGAACGTGCCGGTGGCCTTGAAGGATGCGAAGAACAACGAGCAGGACCGCCAGACCCTGCTGGAGCAAGGCGGCAAGATCAAGGTGCCATGCCTGCGCATCGAAGAGAACGGCCAGACCACCTGGATGTACGACTCCAAGGTGATCATCGATTACCTCGACAAGCGATTTGCGGCGGTCTGACAAACAGCGAAGATCCAGTGTGGGAGCGGGCTTGCTCGCGAAGGCGGAGTATCAGCCACAGA
>NZ_JBSVWQ010000352.1:0-4055 GCF_054071215.1 Pseudomonas sp. SDO5522_S412
GCGGTGTGTCAGCAACAGTAATATCAACAGGCACACCGTTTTCGCGAGCAAGCCCGCTCCCACATTTGATCTGCGATGGATTGCAGATCGTCATTTCAGGTGATATCGATTCAGGGCGGTCTCCACCTGTTCTGCTTCGATCCAGCCGTCATCCGCCAACGCCTTCAATGCCAGCACCGCTACCCAATATCGACTGGGTGCTGACGTTTCCACGGAGCCCGCACCCAACGCTACAAAACGCGCATCCACATGCCCTGCCAACTGGTCAACGATAGGCTGCGGATACCCGGTGACTGCGACCACCGGCGCGCCATCCCCAGCCAGGCAATCCCTTAGATGACAACTGCGCTTCGGTTCCAACGGGTGCAGGCGGTTCCAGCGTTGCGCCGCATTCGCTTCGCGGGCCAGCCGTGTATAGCTGGGGCAACTCCACAGTTGCGCCTCGACGTTCCAATCCGTCTCGAGCAACTGCGCGGCGTGCACGACTTCTTCAAACGCTCGACCCGCACTCAGCAACCGCACCCTCAATTCACTGGTGTATGAGCGCCGGACCCGGTACATGCCCCTGAGCGCATGGTCACTATCCTGCGGGCTCAGCCCTGGCCCTTCGTGTTGATCGTGCAGTGCCAGGTAGTAGAACCCCGGCTCGCCGTCGACATACAGCGCCTGCAAACCCGCCAGCACAATCGCCCGGGCTTCCTCGCCGGAGGCCGGGTCATAAGGTGTGCAGTGAGGATTGCTGGCCAGCCATAAGGGCAGTGAAGGGGAGGGCTGGGTTGCATTGTCGTTGCACAGGATGCCCCGCTGACGGGTCTCGCCGGACAGCGCGCGCAACTGCGCCGATGACGCGGCCGTGTGCAGGTACAGCATGGGTTTTTCCCCGGTATTGCGCGCGAACCAGGTGGGCCAGCTCACCACTCGGCGTGAGCGCGACTGGCCGCGAATCACCCACGCCTGCCGGCTGGACTCCAGGGTGTTGGCCATGGTCATCACGCTATACAGGGGCGAGCAGCGGGGCTGCTGCGTTGCATTCAGGGCGTCGATGCAGATCAGGGCAGAGCGTTCGGTGCTGGCAGTCATGAGCAGGGTCGCTTGGCAACGGGTGCCCATACCCTAAAGGAATTCGGCTTACGATTGCAATTGCAATGATTGCAGTTGCATCTAAAATTCATCCGGCTAAATCAAGGCAATCCTGCTACGTTTAATCCTGAAGTGCAGGAACGTCATGCCACGGACATTTTTTCGTCATGACGGCACTTTAGGCTGGTTGTGCAGGTCACTAAGCAACCCCTTTTCATAAAACAAGGAGTCAACCATGGACGATTACCAGGAAGAATTGCTCGAGTACCACGCCTTTGAACTGGATCCGCTGGATCCGGCCGATGATGCCACCGAGCTGTAAGACAGACGTCAGGCGGAATGCCGCTGACTGCGGCGAAATTCCCCTGGGGTCTGGCTGTTCCAGCGCTTGAACGCCCGTTGAAAGGCTTCCGCTGAAGCAAAACCGAGCAAATAGGCAATTTCACCGAACGCCAGTTCGGTATCGCGAATGTAGGTCATGGCCAGGTCGCGGCGAGTGTCGTTGAGAATCGCCCGGAACTGAGTCCCTTCTTCCGCCAGCTTGCGCCGCAGGGTCCAGGTCGGCAGTTTCAAGCGTGACGCCACTTCTTCCAGGTCGGGTTCCCGGCCACCATTGAGCATCGGCCCGAGCAAGCGGGTAATGCGCTCGCGCAGGCTGCGGGTGCGCGTCAATTGCTCCAGTTCCCGTTCACACAATTGCACCAGTAATTGCCAGGTACTCGGGCAGTGTTCCGGGTTGCGCAGGGCCAGGGTTTGCTGGCTAAGGCGCAACTGATTGTGCTCGGCGCCAAACTGGATCGGGCAGTCCCCAAGCACGCTGTAGCGCTCGCTGTAGTCGGGGGCCTGGAACTCGATTTCGATCCGCTGCGCCTGCACCGGTTGCGCACTCAGGCTCGACAACTGATGCAGCCAGCCGGCGATGATCGAGTCCACCACGAAGCGGTTATAGGCGTTGTAGGGGCTGATGGAGTAGAAGCGCAGCCACGCACCATCTGCATCCTCGTGAAAGCTCGACTGGCCGCGATAGTTGGAGCCGTACAAGGCTTCGAAGCGCGTCAGGGTACGGGCGGCTTCGCGCACGGTGGGCGCCTGGGCGGCGGTGACCCCGGCGAGCCCGGCCTGGCTCAGGCGGCTGAGCTGGCCCATGCGCAGGCCCAGGCTGGCATCGCCGGTCAACTGGATGGCCGCAAAGCCCAGGCGCATATAGCGCGGGATCGACAAGCGTGCACCCGCCTCGGCCAGGCGTGCCGGGTCAAGGCCGTATTGCAGCAGCAACGGTTGCGGGTCCAGGCCATGGCTGTGGATCGCATCGGCCAAGGTGTGGACGAAGCCCACCGACAAATCCCCAAGCCGCACCGGCTTCATTGAGTTACAGCCACACGTTCAGCAGGCGCGCGCCACGGGCATTGCCGTCGGCGAACACCTGGCCGTTGCTGCTGAGGAAGCTTTGCCCGGCGCTGCCCATGTCAAAGAACTGCCCGCGCAGGAACACGCTCATGCCGGCGGTGGCCTGGCTGATGGGTTGCTGGCTGATCAGGGTCAGGCGGTGCCAGGCTTCGCCTTCGCTGAGCTCTTCGGGCTTGAGGCTGATCTCGGCTGGCGTCGACACGCTTTTGAAGCCGCGCCACGGCTTGTCCCAGGTTTCGCGGCCAATCACGAAGGCCGGCACCGCCACCAACTGGGCGCCTTGCTCGTTGAGCTTGCGGTAGTTGTCCGGGTACCAGCTGTCGCTGCCGATCAGGATGCCCAGGCGCCCGGCCGGGGTATCGACCACGCTGACGCTGTTTTCATCGCCCGGCTCAATAAAACCGCGCTCGTCAAAAATCGGATACAGCTGGCGTTGCGGCTGGCCCAGCGGCAAGCCATCGCGGTCGAAGACCACACTGGTGTTGTACAGCGCGCCATGGCCGATCTGCAGCTGGCCCTGGCTGACGCTCGGGTTGGGCAGGGCAATGGAGCCGGCCACCAGGGTCACGCCGAATTCCTTGGCCAGGCCACCGAACAGCACTTGATAGTCGCGGGCCATGGCCGGGGCCTTCATGCGCAGGTAGGCGTCGTCGATGCGGTCGTCACCCTTGGCGCTGATCAAGGCCCGCAGGAACAGCAGCGGGTTGCTCGCCGACAACCAGTTCATCGCTTCCTTGAGGTTGGTGGCCTGGTACAGCTCGTTCTTTTCGCCGCTGACCATCAGCCAGGTGCCGATATGTTCCGGCAGTACCACGATGGTCTTGTCGTTGATCAGGCCCTGGTCACGGGCGTTTTGCAGATAGGCCGCCAGCTTGAGGTGCAGGCGTTCCAGGCTCTGGTAGTCGGCGGGAAACAGTTCCGGCTGGATGCCCAACAGGTTGCCGCGGTCGGCGGGCACGCCCTGGTCGACGGCCAGGTTGATCCGCAGGTCGGACAGGTAATGGCCCACGGGGCGCTCCTGGGTCCAGACCAGATAGGCGGAAACGGCGGCGACCAGGGCCATGATGAGGGTGAAGCCAAGAAGTTTACGCATGGGGCAAATGACAACGGACCGTGTGCTGGGTTTGCATTTTCTCTCAAATTTCTGGGCTGGGTACGAAAAACCGTGGTTTGGCACGAAAATCTCAAAAGCCTTGAGTGCGTGTTTTCGCCGCGGGCCGGATCTTCCAGGGTCGACAGTAACGGGTTGTGACCACAGGTGCACGCGCGCGGGTCAATGCCGTGGGATGTTACTCGTGCGCGCACCAGCTTCTGGCAGATTGTTACTTTGTGCCTCAATACCGTGCGCAAGTTCCTCGCCAAGGTTGATTCGCGCGATGGGCTCGCGGAGGGCTGGCCGCGCAACTCAAGTGTTTCAGCGCCTTACAGGCCTCTCTGTTTAAAGACACGTCGAGTTGGCAACAACCTTGCATATGCTTGTATGTACAAGTAAAGATGTGTGCGTAAGAGTCCATGAACTTCCTCTTCGCACCCATCAATGTTCGCGCATTGATCGTTGAGGATTTTTT
>NZ_JBSVWQ010000353.1:0-3944 GCF_054071215.1 Pseudomonas sp. SDO5522_S412
GCGGAGTTTCAGTCACCAGATGCGCTGACTGATCCACCGCATTCGCGAGCAAGCCCGCTCCCACAGTGGTTATGCGGCGTCTGTCAGAGCGACTCCAGGCACCCAGCCAGGTCATTCCCCAGCTTCTCCAGCACCTGCTCATACCCCTGGGCGGAGGCCGGCGTGTAGCCGCCCAACGCATCCAGCTCCGCCAGCTTCACCGGCAAACCCGCCACCAGCGTTTCCGCAAGGCGCGGGCGCAACGGCGGCTCGCTGAACACACAAGTCTTGCCCACTTCCTGCAAACGCGTACGCATCGCTGCCACATGCTGGGCACCCGGCTGCACTTCTGCGGCCACACTGAACACCCCGGTGTGCTTGAGGCCGTAGGCATCTTCGAAGTAATCGAAGGCTTCATGGAACACGAAGTACGGCTTGCCGGCGACGTCCGCCATACGTGCCTTCAAGCGCGCGTCCAGTGCATCCATACGGCCATCAAAGGCCTTCACGTTGCTCTGGTAACGCTCGGCGTTCGCTGGGTCGGCAGCGCTGAGATCCGCCGCCATGCGGTTCGCAATCACCCGGGCGTTGACCGTCGACAGCCACAAATGCGCATCCAGGCTGCCCGGGCGATGGTCATGATCATGTTCGTCGGCATCTTCAGCATGGGAGTGGCTATCTTCGGCGAACCGACGCAGTTTCATTCCCGGAAGGTCCTGCACCGCCACCGTCGGCAAGCTGCGGCCTTTCAAGACACGCGGCAGAAAGCTTTCCATGTCCGGGCCGATCCAATACAGCAGGTCCACCGACTGCACGCGCCGTACGTCGGAAGGGCGCAACGCATAGTTATGCGGCGAAGCGCCCGGCGGCAGCAATACCTCGGGAATCGCCACGCCATCCTGCACAGCAGCAGCAATCAGTTGTAACGGTTTGATACTGGTCAGCACCCGAACCTCCGCCTGAGCGGCACCGGCAAGCAGCAAACTGGTGACAAATACGACAAAAACGGGAAAAAGTCTGGACACGATGACCACTCAAGGAGGCAGGAACAGGTAACATAATAACGTCTCTCACAAATATCTGTCGCCGCTCATGCCTAAAACACCGCTTGCCAGCCGTCCCCATGACCACTCTCACTGCGTGCACAGCGCACTGTCAGAGGCCGACGCCTTGTGCGCGCGCCAAGGCCTGCGCCTGACCGCCCTGCGTCGCCGGGTGCTGGAGCTGGTGTGGCAAAGCCACAAGCCGCTGGGTGCCTACGACATCCTCGGCGTGCTCAGCGAGCAGGATGGCCGCCGCGCCGCGCCGCCCACGGTGTACCGCGCGCTGGACTTCCTGCTGGACAACGGCCTGGTGCACCGCATCTCATCGCTCAACGCCTTTGTCGGCTGTAACCACCCGGAACACGCGCACCAGGGCCAGTTCCTGATTTGCCGCGAGTGCCACGCCGCCATCGAACTTGAGCAAAAAAGCATCAGCGACAGCATCATCAAGAGCGCCGGCGACGTCGGCTTCAAGGTCGAAGGGCAAACCGTCGAAGTCGTCGGTGTGTGCTCGGGCTGCCAGGGGGCTTGATGAGCACTGCGTTAATCCGCCTGGAGCAGGTCGGGGTCACGTTCGCCGGGCAAAACGTGCTGGACAACATCGACCTGAGCGTCGAGCCAGGTCAGATCGTCACGCTGATCGGCCCCAACGGTGCCGGCAAGACCACCCTGGTGCGCGCCGTACTCGGCCTGCTCAAGCCCGACAGCGGCAGCGTGTGGCGCAAGCCGAGGCTGCGGGTCGGCTACATGCCGCAGAAGCTGCATGTGGACCCGACCTTGCCCCTCTCGGTGCTGCGCTTCCTGCGCCTGGTGCCCGGTGTCGACCGTGCCCGCGCACAGTCCGCCCTCAAGGAAGTGGGCGCCGAACAGGTGATCGACAGCCCGGTGCAAAGCATCTCCGGCGGCGAAATGCAGCGCGTGCTGCTGGCCCGCGCCCTGCTGCGCGAGCCGGAATTGCTGGTACTGGATGAACCCGTACAGGGCGTCGACGTCGCCGGCCAGGCCGAGCTGTACAGCCTGATCACCCGCCTGCGGGACCGCCATGGTTGCGGCGTGCTGATGGTCTCCCACGACCTGCACCTGGTGATGAGCACCACCGACCAGGTGGTGTGCCTCAATCGTCACGTGTGCTGTTCCGGCCACCCGGAACAGGTCAGCGGCGATCCGGCTTTTGTCGAGCTGTTCGGCAAGAACGCCCAGAGCCTGGCGATCTACCACCACCATCACGACCACGCCCATGACCTGCATGGCGCTGTAGTCGATGACTCCACCGCATCCCACACCCACGTTCATGGAGATAGCTGCAAGCATGGCTGATTTTCTGCTCTACGCCCTGCTGGCAGGCTTGGCTCTGGCGCTGGTGGCGGGCCCACTGGGCTCGTTCGTGGTCTGGCGGCGCATGGCCTATTTTGGCGACACCCTGTCCCACGCTGCGCTGCTGGGCGTGGCCATGGGATTTCTGCTGGATGTGAGCCCGACCATTGCCGTCACCGTCGGCTGCCTGCTGCTGGCTGTGCTGCTGGTGACCCTGCAACAGCGTCAGCCTCTGGCCTCCGATACCCTGCTGGGCATCCTGGCCCCAAGCACCTTGTCCCTGGGCCTGGTGGTGCTGAGCTTCATGCATGAAGTGCGCATCGACCTGATGGCCTACCTGTTCGGCGACCTGCTGGCGATCAGCCCCACCGACCTGGCGTGGATTCTAGGCGGCAGCGCGGCAGTGCTGGTGCTGCTGGTGACGCTGTGGCGCCCGCTGCTGGCGATCACCGTTCACGAAGAACTGGCCACCGTCGAAGGCTTGCCCGTGGCGGCGCTGCGCATGACCCTGATGCTGCTGATCGCCGTGGTGATCGCTGTCGCGATGAAGATTGTCGGCGTATTGTTGATCACATCGCTGCTGATCATCCCGGCTGCTGCGGCCCAGCGTCACGCCCGCTCGCCGGAGCAAATGGCGCTCGGCGCCAGCCTTCTGGGGATGCTCGCGGTGTGTGGTGGCCTGGCGCTGTCCTGGTTCAAGGACACCCCGGCCGGGCCGTCGATTGTGGTCACGGCGGCCGCCCTGTTTCTGCTGAGTTTTGTCCTGCCCCGTCGTGGGGTGTAGACTTGCTCGCTTTTTGCGCAATTAGAGAGTCGCAGGAATGAAGCTGTTCAACGCCCGTTATCTGCTCCTTGCCGCATTTTCCTTGCTGCTGGGCGCCTGCCAAAGCACCCCGCCCGCCGCCCCCCAGGCGCCGGACGCACGTGCTGCGGCCATCGCACAGCTGGAGCAAAACCTCGCCAGCAGTGAACTGGCCACCGCCGAAGACGAGCTGGCCGCCTTGCAGGCCCAGTCGCCCAACGACCCGGCGCTGGAGCCTTATCAGCGCCAACTGGCCGAAGCCTATTTGCAGCGCAGCCAGATCGTCCTGCAAAAGGGTGATGTCAACGCTGCCGCGACGGCCCTGAGCCGCGCACGGGCATTGATGCCCAAGGCTCCGGCGCTGACCGGTGGCGTCAACAGTGCGATCGCCCATGCCCGTAAAGTCGAGCTGGACAAAGCCGAGGCCGCCCTGAAAGCCGCCGAAGCCAAGCCGCCGGCCAAGGTCATCGACCCGGCAGCGCCAAGCACTACGGTTGCGCTGAACCTCACCGATATCGAGGCGCTGCGCCATCAACTGGATGAGATCGCCACCGATGTGGTGAATTACCAGTGCGATGTGAGCATCCAGGCACCGCGCACCGAAGATTACCCATGGCTGGCCACGTTGCTGACCAAACGGGTGAAGCGCATCGATTCGGGGTATGACCTGAAGATTCACCGGCAGATCCTGAAGAAGGTTCCGGCGCAGGTCGTGCTGATTCCGCGTAAGACTGAATAACGCCATTCGCGAGCAAGCCCGCTCCCACATTTAACCGAGTTCCAACTTTGGAATGCGGTCAAATGTG
>NZ_JBSVWQ010000354.1:0-3932 GCF_054071215.1 Pseudomonas sp. SDO5522_S412
CACATTTGGAATGCGTTTCAAATGTGGGAGCGGGCTTGCTCGCGAAAGCGTCAGGCCAGTCGCCTCAGAGCCTCTGAATGGTCACAGCACCCGCAGGCCCCGCTTGCCCCGGCTGCCCTTCCAACCCGGCCCGGCCCTTTTCGCCGCCATCCGCGCGGTACACCAGGCACCCCTTGGACTGCCCGCCTTTACCCGGCTTTCCCGCCGTGCCCGCCAAACCACCGGCTCCGCCGTCCACCCAGACCTTGATCTTCTCGCCCGGGAAGTCCTGCGGCAATTCCACACGGACCTGCGCGCCCGCAGCGCCCGGCAGCCCGTCGCCGCCGTTGTCGCCATTGGCACCGCGCCCGGCCGAACCCCAGGTGCAGCCCGGGTCTTCGCCGTTGGCACCATCCAGCCCGGCATAACCCTGGGCACCCGCGCCACCGCGGGCATCCACCGACAGCTCATCGGCCGTCAGCGAGTTAATCCGCAACACCAGGTCACGCCCCGCCTTGGCCGGGCGCTCATGGGTACCGGGAGCGCCGCGTGAGGTGATCTGGCTGCCCTGCTCCAGCTGCGCCTGACGCACCTGCAGTTGCAACGTGGTGCTACCGGGCACGATGGCGATTCGCGCGTCGCGGCCCAGGTGCAGTTCATCCACGGTCACCTGGCTGATATTGGCGGGAATCAGCAAGGTGCCGTAATCCGCCACGTCCAGTCGCTCCAGTTGCAACACACCACTGCTGTTGGGCAGGCGCATCAAGGAGTTGGTCTCGACGCTGACGCTCTGGGCCAGGGCAATGGGGCTGACCAGCAGGGCCAACAGAAAAACCTTACGCATGATTGGCCTCCTTGTTTACATCATTAGTCGGTGTCGGCGTCGAAAAGCTCTGCACATGGAACATACCCACCAGCAGGATCTGCAAGCGGTCACGCCAGGGATGGGCACGGGTTTTCACACTGCCGTTGAACAACAGCAGTTCCAGAACATGGGTCAGCAACAACAGGCTGCCGCCCAGGTTGACCAACAGGTGGAACGGGTTGATCAGCGGTGTGATCAGGTTGACCACCACCACGCCCCAGAACAGCAACGTCAATAATTTACCCAGCCCCCAAAACACCTTCATCCCGCACGCTCCCCTTGCACATTATTCTTTGGGCGCACAGTAACGACTTCTACAGGCGTTGTGCCAGTGAAGGATTAAAAAATTGATGAAGGGGCCCCTGGGGATTCCACAGGGGCCTTGAGGCGGGGTCAGCGGTTGATCTGGATTTCCACGCGGCGGTTCAGCGCGCGGCCATCAGCGGTTTTGTTATCGGCTACGGGGTGGCTTTCGCCGGCGCCGGTCACGGAGACAAAACTGCTGCGCGGGATGCCGGAACTGACCAGGTAGTCGGTCACCGAATGAGCGCGTCGTTCAGAGAGTTTCTGGTTGTAGGCATCTTTACCGACACTGTCGGTATGCCCGCTGACGCGCAACTGCGCACTCGGGGCCTCTTTTTTCAGGCGGGTGGCAATCACGTCGAGCTTGGTTTTGTCGGCAGCCGTGAGCTTCGCGGAGTCGAACTCGAAGTGCACGTCACGAATCACGATGGTTTCTTCCTTGACCACCACCACTTCCTCTTGAACCACCGCTACCGGCACCGGAGGGCAGCCATTGGCGTCGACCTGCACGCCTTTTGGCGTGCCAGGGCACTTGTCGCGACTGTCCGGTACGCCATCGCCGTCCTCGTCACCGTCGCCATGCACCCAGCAATAGGCGCCAGCCATGCCGCCAATCAGCAGTGCGCCGTAGCCTGCATAGGACGAGCTTTGGGTCGCACCAATGGCAGCACCGGTCACACCGCCGACGGCGGCACAGGTGGGCCAGTCGGTTTTTTGCAAGCCTGCGCAACCTGTCAATACTCCGGTTAGCAGAACCAAGGGTAGAGCTGTCCGCATGATGCTCATCTGACTTTCTCCTGAGGGGATCGGCGGGGGCCGACGAGTGGAGTAAAGACGGCTCTTTTCATCTGCGCCAGCGTGTCACACCCCAGTATTCATTGGGCCGAGCGGTTTATTCTCGCCGCCCGCTCTAGGCCCGCACGCTCAGGCAGGCTAGTCTCTACGGTCCTGATGTGAGGATCTTCGATGACTGCCGGTATTTCTTCCCGTACACCCCAGCAAGCGCTCGCTGCGCTGCTTGATCTTCACGCGCCCAAACGCCTGCTGTTATTGGGCGCCAGCCAGTTCCCGGCGCTGGATGCCTTTAAGGAAGCACACCCGGATACCGTGGTGTCCTTCGCCGAGCCCGGCCCCTTGCCCACCGACCTCGCGGCCCAGCGTTTTGACCTGGCGCTAGTGGTCGGTTGCCTGGAACACCTGTCAAAACCTGCGGGCCTGACCCTGCTGGGGGGCATCCGCAATCTCAATGCCAGTCGCATTGCGGTGCTGGTGGACCTGGAGGCCTGCCACTGGAAAGACACCGATTTCTTCTCCCTGGCCCTGCAAGCCAGCGAGCGTTTCCAGCGCGACGATCAGGTTTTGACGCTGTTTACCTATGATCTGCTTGACTATAAACAGGTGCCGGATTGGCTGAACGCCCGCTTCTGGGCCAACCCGCAAAATTTTGGAAAGTATTGGTGGTAACCCGATGAGTACATCCATTTGCCCCTGCGGCAGCGGCAACCTGCTGGATGCCTGCTGCGGTCATTATCACGCCGGCCACCCGGCCCCCTGCGCCGAAGCATTGATGCGTTCGCGCTACAGCGCCTATGTGCTGGGCCTGGTGGACTACCTGGTGGCAACCACCCTGCCTGCGCAGCAAGCCGGGCTGGACACGGCCGCCATCGGCGCCTGGAGCGCCCAAAGCACCTGGCTGGGCCTTTCAGTGGAAAGCTCCGAGGTGTTCGGCGGCCAGCCGGAACACGCCTTCGTGACCTTTACCGCTCGCTGGCATGACAGCACCGGCGAACACAGCCACCGCGAGCGCTCATCTTTCGTACAGAACAATGAGCACTGGTACTTTATCGACCCGACGGTGGACGTGAAGGCCGGGCGTAATGACGCCTGCGTGTGTGGCAGCGGGCAGAAATTCAAGAAGTGCTGTTCCGGCTACCTCTGACATTCATTGATACCCGACAGGCTCTCGCTTGCTATGCTGACTCTTCACACGGAGTAACGGCATGGTTTCTCAGGCGCGGGTATTCAGGACTTACAGCCTTCTGCTGGCATTGATGCTGGGGCTCTCCGGCTGCGCGTCGTGGTTCGCCGACGATACGCCCGCCCCCGAGGTGCGTCTGGTCAAGGTCGACCCCGTGCGGGTCAAGTTGCTGGAGCAGAAGTTCAAGCTGTATTTCCGCGTGGATAACCGTGACGACAACGACCTGACCGTACGCGGCCTGGTTTACAAGGTCAGCCTCGGCACGATGGTGCTGACCGAAGGCGAGTCCAACGAATGGCTGACCGTGCCACCCCACAGCCACGCTTTTTTCCGGGTATCGGTGCGCACCAACCTGTGGCCGCAGATCCGCGATGTGGTCGACATGCTGAAAAATCCGCGCGATCCCGTGCCCTATCGTCTTGAAGGCGAGTTGAAAACCGGTTTATTTATCGGGAACGACGTGCAGGTGTTGCGCAATGGCGAGATAATCCCCGGCGATTTTATTCCGGAGCGACATCGATGACTCAGCAACCCCATGTCCATGGTCCCGACTGCAACCACGATCACGATCATCATGATCACGACCACGGCCATGTCCACGGCCCGAACTGCGGCCACGCTCACCAGGAGCCGGTGCGCAATACGTTGAAGGACGTGGGTCGTAACGATCCTTGCCCGTGCGGCAGCGAGAAGAAATTCAAGAAGTGCCACGGGGCTTGAGTTAAGAAACCCGATTCTCGAAACACTGCACATCCAACTGTGGGAGCGGGCTTGCTCGCGAAAGCGCAGTGTCAGTCAACCTCTCTG
>NZ_JBSVWQ010000355.1:0-3920 GCF_054071215.1 Pseudomonas sp. SDO5522_S412
AGTTGATACATCTGGTGACTGACCCGCCGCTTTCGCGAGCAAGCCCGCTCCCACATTGGACCGCGTACATCCGTTCAATAATAAGAAACCGGAGAACAACCATGTCTTTAAGCGTGTTCGACCTGTTCAAGATTGGCATCGGCCCCTCCAGCTCCCACACCGTCGGCCCGATGCGCGCTGCCGCTCGATTCGTCGAGGGACTGAAGCGCGACAACCTGCTGGGCGCCACCACCTGCGTCAAGGTGGAGCTCTACGGCTCACTCGGCGCCACCGGCAAAGGCCACGGCAGTGACAAGGCCGTATTGTTGGGCCTGGAAGGCGAGCACCCGGATACCGTGAACACCGAAACCGTTGCCGCCCGCCTGTTGGAAATTCGCGGCAACGCACGCTTGAACCTGCTCGGCGAACACAGCATTGCGTTCAACGAGAAAGAACACCTGGCGATGATTCGCAAACCCCTGCCCTATCATCCCAACGGCATGATCTTCCGCGCCTTCGACGCCGCCGGCTTGCAGATTCGCAGCCGCGAGTACTACTCGGTGGGCGGCGGGTTTGTGGTGGATGAAGACGCCGCCGGCCACGACCGGATTGTCGAAGACGCCACGCCCCTGACGTTCCCGTTCAAAAGTGCCAAGGACTTGCTCGGCCATTGCGCCACCTATGGGCTGTCCATCAGCCAGGTGATGCTGACCAATGAAAGCGCCTGGCGCCCGGAAGCGGAAACCCGCGCCGGCCTGCTGAAGATCTGGCAGGTGATGCAGGACTGCGTGGACGCGGGCTGTCGCAACGAAGGGATTTTGCCCGGAGGGCTGAAGGTCAAGCGCCGCGCCGCCGCGTTGCATCGCCAACTGTGCAAGCACCCGGAGTCGGCGCTGCGCGACCCGTTGTCGGTGCTGGACTGGGTCAACCTCTACGCCCTGGCGGTCAACGAAGAAAACGCCAATGGCGGGCGCGTGGTGACGGCGCCCACCAACGGTGCGGCCGGGATTGTGCCGGCGGTGTTGCACTACTACATGCGCTTTATCCCGGGGGCCAGCGAAGACGGAGTGGTGCGCTTCCTGCTCACCGCCGCAGCCATCGGCATTCTGTACAAGGAAAACGCCTCGATCTCCGGCGCCGAAGTCGGCTGCCAGGGGGAAGTCGGCGTGGCCTGTTCCATGGCTGCCGGCGCCCTGTGCGAAGTGTTGGGCGGTACGGTTTCCCAGGTAGAAAACGCCGCCGAGATCGGCATGGAACACAACCTCGGCCTGACCTGCGACCCCATCGGCGGCTTGGTGCAGGTGCCCTGCATCGAGCGCAACGCCATGGGTTCGGTCAAGGCCATCAATGCGGTGCGCATGGCCCTGCGCGGCGACGGGCAACACTTCGTGTCCCTCGACAAGGTCATCCGCACCATGCGCCAGACCGGCGCCGACATGAAAAGCAAATACAAGGAAACCGCCCGTGGCGGTTTGGCGGTCAACATTATCGAGTGCTGACGCCTATAAGCGCGTCCGCACGTTTTTCAGGAGCTGAATATGTCCACCGAAACCCTGTTGAAAACCCCGTTGCACGCCTTGCACATCGAACTGGGCGCACGCATGGTGCCCTTCGCCGGCTACGACATGCCGGTGCAATACCCGCTGGGCGTGATGAAAGAACACCTGCACACCCGTGAACAAGCCGGGTTGTTCGATGTGTCGCACATGGGCCAGATCCGCCTGACCGGCGCCGGTGCCGCCAAGGCCCTGGAAACCCTGGTGCCGGTGGACATCATCGACCTGCCGGTGGGCATGCAGCGTTATGCGATGTTCACCAACGAGCAAGGCGGCATCCTGGATGACCTGATGGTCGCCAACCTGGGTAACGGCGAACTGTTCCTGGTGGTCAACGCCGCCTGCAAGGACCAGGACCTGGCCCACCTGCGCCAGCACATCGGTGACCAGTGCACCATCGAGCCACTGTTCGAGGAACGCGCCCTGCTGGCCCTGCAAGGCCCGGCTGCCGTCAGCGTGCTGGCGCGCCTGGCGCCGGAGGTCAAGCACATGACCTTCATGCAATTCGCACCGACCCGCCTGCTGGGCGTGGATTGTTACGTCAGCCGCTCGGGCTACACCGGCGAAGACGGCTTCGAAATCTCGGTACCGGCCGCGAACGCCGAGGCCCTGGCCCGCAGCCTGCTGGCCGAAACCGAAGTACAGGCCATCGGCCTGGGCGCCCGCGACTCCCTGCGCCTGGAGGCCGGCCTGTGCCTTTATGGCCATGACATGAACACCGAGACCACGCCGATTGAAGCCAGCCTGTTGTGGGCAATTTCCAAGGCCCGTCGTGCTGATGGCGCACGCGCCGGTGGCTTCCCGGGCGCCGATGCGATCTTCACCCAGCAACAAACCGGCGTCAGCCGCAAACGCGTAGGCCTGTTGCCACAGGAACGCACGCCGGTCCGTGAAGGCGCAGAAATCGTCGACGAACACGGCACCGTGATCGGCAGCGTCTGCAGCGGCGGTTTTGGCCCGAGCCTGGGCGGCCCGCTGGCCATGGGTTATCTGGACAGCGCTTTCATCGCACTGGATACCGAAGTATCTGCGTTGGTACGTGGGAAAAAGGTGCCACTACGTGTAAGTAAAATGCCATTCGTACCACAACGTTACTACCGTGGTTGATTGACTGTTCCTATAAGTAACGCGGTTGCGTTAACGTGCACTAATCTGTAACGCAACCGCCACATTAAAGTGCATTGACGATAGTCAATGTTATGTTCAGTCACCTATAACAAGTGACGAATTCTATCGAATAAACGCGTTCCACATTGTGGACAGAAGTGTAACGAGGCCGAGCAAAACCTGGGGTTTTGCCGGGGCTTGTTTTTTCTGTATTAGTTGGCGTAGAGTTTGCCCACTGTGTTTGCATGGGTCGCTTTGAACCTGGACCTGGGCAGTAGCCAAAGTTTGCTACAACCCGTTCGACGTCTCTTACTTTCCTGCAACCCAGCCCAGTACTCTTTCATGTGAAAGGGGCTGTCATTAATTTTTTTGCGTCAAGGAAATAAGAAAATGGCTGATCGTCAGAGCGGTACCGTCAAGTGGTTTAACGACGAAAAAGGGTTTGGTTTTATCACTCCAGAAAGCGGTCCGGATCTGTTCGTCCACTTCCGCGCTATTCAGGGCAACGGCTTCAAAAGCCTGAAAGAAGGCCAGAAAGTGACCTTCATCGCGGTGCAAGGCCAGAAAGGCATGCAAGCCGACGAAGTACAAGCAGAAGGCTGATCCTTGCTGCGACAAAAAGCCCCTGATATGACATCAGGGGCTTTTTTATGGGCGTTCTTCCGTAAAATGGCTTTTTTCCTGCCGAGAGCCATGCCATGTCGAAACACCTGCTGAGCCCCCAAGGCGAGTTTCCCGCCGTAGGCCTGGGCCGTCGTCTGGCAGCGATGTTCTATGACTTCCTGTTGTGCACCGCCCTGCTGATCGTCACGGCCTTCATCTACAAGCTGGTGTGGATGGGGTTTGTCGGTGAGGCCAAGTTGCGAGCGCTTTCCGAATCCGGCGCGCTGGATGGTGATCCGCTGTTGTCGACGATTTTGTTTTTTGTGTTGTTTGGGTTTTTTGCCAAGTTCTGGACGCACTCGGGGCAGACCCTGGGGATGCAGGTTTGGGGGGTGCGGGTGCAGAACGCTGATGGGTCGCGGATTAGTCTGTGGCAGGCGTTGTTGCGGTTTGTGGTGTCGATTGCTTCGTGGTTGTGCCTGGGGCTTGGGTTTATCTGGTCGTTGTTCGACAAGCAGAAACGTGGCTGGCATGACATTTATTCGGACACGCGGTTGGTGCGGGTTCCGAAGAAAAAGAAGTAGGTTTTTAGATTGGGGGGCATATCCGTTGCTGCGGTGATGGCCGCTATTGGTTCCGCTTTTACAGCGGCTCACTTTTGAAAAGCGCAAAAGT
>NZ_JBSVWQ010000356.1:0-3893 GCF_054071215.1 Pseudomonas sp. SDO5522_S412
TCAATCGGGTTCCTTCAATGGGAACTGGGTCAAATGTGGGAGCGGGCTTGCTCGCGAAGGCCGCGCCTCGGTCTATTTGCCGAGTGGGATTTTAGGGGCCCAGGTCAGCCATTCATCTTCAAACTTGTCGAACAGCGGGAAGGTCTGCTGGGGCCGTGCAGCGTTGCCCATACGCTCGCCGTCCGGCGTGGCAAAGGCGATGCCGCCGGCGACCAGGGTCTCCAGGGACTCCGTGCGAACAGTCGCGCCCTTGAACAAGCCGAAGTCGAGCCCGAAGCCGCTGGTGTTCCAGAACCGGCTGCCACTGCGCACCAGAGGCGCGTACTTGGGCTCGATCAGGATGTGAACCAGCACACGGTCGGCGGTCTGACCCAGCTCGTAGCCGGTAACTTTGCCTACGGTGACTTCGCGGTAAGTGACCGGAACGCCTTCCTTCAACGAGCCACGGCGTGCGGCGCTGAGTACCAGGCTCAGGCCCTCCTCCTGATGAACGGCTTCTGGCGGCTTGTCCAGCGCGACGAAACTCTTCTGTGGGCCGATGCTTTTGGTCGCTGGCTGTACTTCGATGTACTGGCCGGTCACCAGGGTTTCCAGGTTCGACGTTTTCATCAGGCCCAGTTCAGGCTTGACCACCCAGAACTGACTGCCGGCCCGTGCAATGCGGTCGGCCACTTGGGTGATACGCGCGCTGAGCAGCACCGATTGCATGTCGGCGCTCAGGTCGACACTTTCGATCTTGCCTACGTCCAGGCCCTTGAAGCGCACTGGCGTACCCGGGCGCAGGCCATCGGCGCGGTCGACCTTGATGGTCACCAACGTACCGTGCTGATTGGCGGCTTCGCGATCCGGGAACAGACGGAAACGCGGGATGCGCTTTTT
Organism: Pseudomonas sp. SDO5522_S412; assembly: GCF_054071215.1. Classification (NCBI taxonomy): domain Bacteria; kingdom Pseudomonadati; phylum Pseudomonadota; class Gammaproteobacteria; order Pseudomonadales; family Pseudomonadaceae; genus Pseudomonas; species Pseudomonas sp. SDO5522_S412. The sequence continues at coordinate 880 of NZ_JBSVWQ010000356.1, forward strand.
CAGCGGCACATTCGGCTCCGGGGTTTCGAAGGCGATACCGCCCGCCATCAGGCTGGCCAGGGATTCGCTTTTCACCTGGATGCCGCCGGTAAGCCCACCGGTCAGGGTCACGCCGCTGGCATTCCAGAAACGGGTCGAACCATTGACCAGGCCTTCGTATTCTTTCTCGATATGGACGCCGATCACCAGTTGCTTGTTCTTGCGGGAGAACTGGTAGCTCTGCACGGAACCGACCTTGACCTGCTTGTAGAGGATCGGGCTGCCGACATCCAGGGAGCCGAGGTTGTCGGTGAAGAGCACCATGTGCAGGCCGGGGGAACGCAGGTCCAGTGGCGGCGCCTTGGCGCGGGCGACGTACTCCCGTTGTGGCGCGGTGCCCTTGTCGCCGGGACGGATGGCGATGTAGTTACCTTTGACCAACGCTTCCAGCCCGGTGATGCCCGCCAGGGAGATAGACGGCTTGACCACCCAGAACTGGGTGTCCTGGACGAGGTAGTCTTCGGCCAGTGGGTCGAGGGTCAACTCGGCATTGGCGCTGGACAGGTCCGGATCGATCTTCAGGGTTTTCAGGCTGCCGACCTGGATGCCTTTGTACATCACCGGGGTGCGGCCCGCCTGGAGGCCTTCGAAGTCGGTGAGTTTGACTTTGACCTTGATGCCCGCCGCGGCTGCATCGAAATCTTCGTACAGGCGGAACGGCAGGCTCGGGTCCGTCGGTGGGCTGTCCTTGCGGTTCTCCGGCGTGGCGAAGGCGATACCGCCGGCAACGATGCTGGCCAGGGATTCACTGCGGACTTTTACGCCGGAAAGGTTGGCGTCGATGCTGATGCCGCTGGCGTTCCAGAAACGCGTGTGTTTGCGCACCAGGCTGGCGTAGGTCGGCTCGATGTAGACCTTGATTTCAACGGTGGTCTGGTCTTCGGAGAGCAGGTAGCTTTTGACCTGGCCGACCTGGATCTGCTTGTAGAACACCGGGCTGCCACGGTTCAGCGAGCCGAGTCGATCAGCTTTGATCGTCAGGTGCAGGCCGGGCTTGGCGTCGGATAAAGGCGGTTCTTCGGACAGGGCCTTGAACTTGCGCGTCGGCTCACCATCGCCTGGGCTGGCGGCGATGTAGTTACCCGAGACCAGGGTTTCCAGGCCGGTGATCCCGGCCAGGCTGACACTTGGCTTTACCAGCCAGAAGCGGGTGTTGGTCTTGAGGTATTGCTCCACATCCTTGTTCATCTCGATGGTAGCAATCACCCCGCGATTGTTACCTTCGTCATCCAGGGCCAGGGTCTTGACCTTACCCACGGACATGCCTTTGTAGACCACTTCGGTCTTGTTGGCCTGGATGCCTTCGCCGCTTTCAAAGCGAACCTGAATCTCGATGCCTTGCTGGTTGTAGGCGCGCCACCCCAACCAGCCGCCGATGATCAGGGCAATCAGGGGCAGCACCCAAATGGCCGACCAGTTGGAAGCTGGGCGGGTTTTAGCCTTAGGCAAATCACTCATGGTCGTCGTCCGACTCCGTGTTATCCCAAATCAGTCGGGGATCGAAAGTTACTGCGGCAAGCATCGTCAAGATCACCACACTGGCGAACGCTACGGCACCGAGATTGGCCTCGACACTGGCAAGTCGCCCAAAGTTTACGACTGCCACCAGGATGGCAATCACGAAGATATCCAGCATGGACCAGCGGCCAATGAACTCGATAAAGCGGTACATGATAATGCGTTGTTGCGCGGAAAGTGGCTGGTGACGCTGCACCGAGAACAGTAACAAGCCGATGCCCACCAGCTTGAAGGTGGGCACCAGAATGCTGGCGATGAACACTACAGCGGCGATGGGGAACATACCGTGCTGCATCAATTGGATCACGCCAGACATGATGGTGCTCGGATCGCCTTGGCCCAGGGAGCTTACGGTCATGATCGGCAACAAATTGGCCGGGATGTACAAGATGGCTGCCGTGATCAGCAGCGCCCAGGTGCGTGTCAGGCTGTTCGGCCGGCGAGCATGGACCAGCGCACCGCAACGGGTGCAGGTTTGCTCGTCGGTGTCCGGGTCTTGTTTGTTTAATTCATGGCATTCGGTACAGATCAGAATGCCCGCATCAATCGCCCGCATGAGCATCCTCTCCTGACAGCGCTTCCCAGATCTGGTGAGGTGACATCACCACCTCCAACAATATCTGGACCATTAACAGACTGACGAAGCAGGCCAGACCGAGCCCTACGGTGATAGTGGCCATGTCAGCCAGCTTTACGATCGCCACCAGCACGCCCATCAGATAGACCTCGAGCATCCCCCAGTCTTTCAGATGATGGTAGATGCGATAAAACAGCAGACCGTAGCTACGGCCGATGTTCCAGCGGATGCTCAGCAATACCGCCAGTTGGCACAGGAGCTTGAGCAATGGAATGCCCATGCTGCAGAGGAACACCACCACGGCGACGCCTTGCATACCGGTGTCGAACAGACCGACCACGCCGGTCCACACGGTGTCCTGCGAGGACTGCCCGAGTAGATTGAGCTGCATGATGGGTAAAAAGTTCGCGGGGACGTACAACAGCAGCGCGGCAATCACTAACGCCAGGCTTCGTTCAACGACGTTGTGGCGGTGAGCGTACAGCTCGTAGCCGCAGCGTGGGCATTGGGCCTTTTCACCGCGGGCAAGCTCCGGCTTGCGCATCAGCAGGTCGCACTCATGGCATGCCACCAGTTCGTCCAGCGGTAAGTCTGACACCTCAAGGGTATCAACCGGGTCGGGCATATAGGGCTCGGACTCTAAAAAAGATTAGGTGCCTATTCTAGTGTTCTGGTTCAGAAATAACTGTGCAAATTTGTCGGGGGATTCAGTAGCGTTTGTGCGCGCGAGGGGGGATTGGGACGAGGGGATTTAGACCAATGCGTGGCATCAGGTAGCCCGCGTTACCGTTGGAGTTTTTCGCCAGCAAGCTCGCCATACTTTCCGACCGCCCAAAACAAAACCCCTGACTGCATAAGCAATCAGGGGTTCTGGAATTTA
>NZ_JBSVWQ010000357.1:0-3858 GCF_054071215.1 Pseudomonas sp. SDO5522_S412
GGGGAGGTGGGGGGGGGGTTTTGTTGGGGAAGGGGGGGAGTGGGTGGGTGGGTCCGGGTCCTGCAACACCGCATTCGCGAGCAAGCCCGCCCCCACATTTTTTATCCGCGCAACGCCTTGAGCTTGGCCAACACCCCTTCCGCCGTCTGCTCACCCATCAGTTGCTCACGCACCTTGCCCTTGTCATCAATGATGTAGGTCACCGGCAGGGCTTCACTGCGGGGAATGTCGAAGATCCCGTCCGGGTTCTGCGCCAGTACGGTGAACTTGATGCCCAGCTTCTCGCTGGCGCTCTTGAGCTCTTCACCCTGGACGTTGTCGAAATTCACCCCGAACACCCCCACCGACTGGCCCTTGAGCTGTTCGGCCAAGGCGTTGAGTTCCGGGATTTCGGTACGGCACGGGCCACACCATTCGGCCCAGTAGTTAACCACCAGCCATTGCTTGTCCAGGCGCTCGGCGGCCACTTTCTGACCATATTGGTCAACGCCATAATCATTGCCACAGCCGCTGAGCAGCAGTGTGCCGATGATTGCCAATGCGCCTAACAGTCGCCTCGTCATGGGGTAATCCTTCGTAAAAATGAACGTTGGCTGCGGCCTATCGCCTCTCATGGTTTAAGGACGCGGCGCAGCGCGGGTAGAATACCCGCCACCTTACGCAAGATGCGACCCGCACATGACCGATCTGACGCTTTATCACAACCCGCGCTGCTCGAAATCCCGCGGTGCGCTCGAACTGCTGGAAGCCCGTGGCCTCACACCGACGGTGGTGCGCTACCTGGAAACCCCGCTCGACGCCGCGCAATTGCAGGCCCTGCTGGGCAAGCTGAACATCAGCGCGCGGCAACTGCTGCGTACCGGCGAGGACGAATATAAAACCCTCAACCTGGGTGACACCAGCCTCAGCGAAGCACAGTTGATCGCTGCCATCGCCGCTCATCCGAAACTGATGGAGCGCCCGATCCTCGCCACCGCCGACAAGGCCGTGATCGGCCGCCCACCGGCGAACATCCTGGAGCTGGTTTCGTGAGTGCGCCGTATGTGCTGGTGTTGTATTACAGCCGCAACGGTTCAGTCAGCGAAATGGCCCGGCAGATTGCCCGGGGCATCGAGCAAGCCGGGCTTGAGGCGCGGCTGCGCACCGTGCCGGCCATCTCCAGTGAATGCGAGGCCGTGGCGCCGGACATTCCGGTCGACGGCCCGCTGTACTGCAGCCTCGACGACCTGAAGAACTGCGCAGGCCTGGCGCTGGGCAGCCCGACCCGTTTCGGCAACATGGCCGCGCCGCTCAAGTACTTTCTCGACGGCACCAGCAACCTGTGGCTGACCGGCGCCCTGGTCGGCAAGCCGGCGGGTGTGTTCACCTCCACCGCCAGCCTGCACGGCGGCCAGGAGACCACGCTGATGTCGATGCTGCTGCCGCTGCTGCACCACGGCATGCTGATCACCGGACTGCCCTACAGTGAACAGGCGCTGCTCGACACCAAGGGCGGCGGTACGCCTTATGGCGCCAGCCACCATTCCGGTGCCGACGGCAAGCGTGCGCTGGATCAACACGAGATCGCCCTGTGCCGCGCCCTCGGCCTGCGCCTGGCGAAGACCGCTGCGCTACTGGAGAACGGCCGTGGCCAGGAAGCCTAAGCTACTGCCGCCCCAGGCCTGGCTGGAGCCACGGGTCAAGGCGATGCGGGCGTTGAGCCTGCTGGCGTTCCTGGGATTGGTGGGGCTGCTGTGCGCCTACTACTTGGTGTTCGCCGATCTGCATGGCGCGCGGCCGTGGGTGATTCTGCTGATCGAATTGGTGCCGCTGCTGTTGCTGGCGCCGGGGATGATCCTGGGCAGCGCGCGCGGGCATTCATGGATGTGCTTTGTGGTGAACCTGTATTTCATCAAGGGCGCGCTGGCGGCCTATGACCCGAACCGGCAGTGGTTTGGTGTGCTGGAAATGCTGGCGAGCCTGGCGGTGTTCTGCACGGCGTTGATGTATGTGCGGTACCGGCATCAGCTGAATCGGCGGTTGGCGGGGGAAGGATTGCCTGCCTGATGCTTTTGTAGTGCCTGACCTGCCGCTATCGCAGGCAAGCCAGCTCCCACAGAGGAATGCATTCCAAGTGTGGGAGCTGGCTTGCCTGCGATGGCATCAACCCGGTATCAATGATTCACGGTGTAAGCCAGCATCATCGACAACTGGCACATCGGCCGCCCGCTCTCGGCATGCCACTGGTTGAATGCGCCCTGCACCGTGGCCAGGTCCCGCAGGCTGGTGGGCACCTTGTCGACGATCTTCTGCGCATTCAGCGCCGCCACCACGTCATAGCTCGGCACGAACGTGTCCTTGCCCACCATCCGTAAAAAGCGTGGCGCCGACAGCCCGCCCAACTGGTGGCCGTGCTTGCTCAGGTACTTCCACAGGCCGACGATATCGGTCACCGGCCAGTCGGCAATAAACCCGCCGAAGCTGCCTTTTTCCTTCTCGATATCCAGAATCATCTGCGCATTGCGCGGCACGCTCTTGAGCTTGCCCAGGTGACGGATGATGCGCGTGTCCTGCATCAGCCGCTCCAGGTGCTCGGCGCCCATGAGTACGACTTTTTCCGGGTCAAACCCAAAGAACACCTGCTCGAAGGCCGGCCACTTGGCGTCCACCACGCTGTGCTTCAGGCCGGCACGAAACACCCGCAGCGACAGGGTCGACAGGTAGCGGTCATCGCTGATCTTGCGCAGTTTCGCCGGGGTCAGGGGCACAGGCAGGTGGGCTTCCAGCTCGGCCGCCGAACCAAACCGGTTCAGACAATATTCGTGCAGCCACTTGTAATCGCGCATGCCCTCTCCTAAGGATTGAAATGAAAACGGCGCCCAGGAGCGCCGTCTGTCAGAGCGGTGAAAACACTCAGAGGTTCACTACGTTGACGAAGCGCGACGCCGCACTTTCGTCGATACGCAGGCTGGTGAAGTCGAACAGGTTACGGTCAGCCAACTGCGACGGCTGCACGTTCTGCAAGCTGCGGAAGATGCTGTCGACGCGGCCCGGGGTCTTGCGGTCCCAATCCTGGAGCATGTCCTTGACCACCTGGCGCTGCAGGTTTTCCTGGGAGCCGCAGAGGTTGCACGGGATGATCGGGAATTGCTTGAGGTCGGAGTAGGCCTGGATGTCCTTCTCATGGCAGTACGCCAGTGGGCGGATCACCACGTTGCGCCCGTCATCGGCCCGCAGCTTGGGCGGCATGGCCTTGAGGCTGCCGTTGAAGAACATGTTGAGGAAGAAGGTTTCGACGATGTCATCGCGGTGATGACCCAGGGCCATCTTGGTCGCGCCGATTTCGTCGGCAAACGTATAGAGCGTGCCACGGCGCAGGCGCGAGCACAGCGAGCAGGTAGTCTTGCCTTCCGGGACCAGCTCCTTGACCACCGAATAGGTGTCTTTCTCGACGATGTGGTACTCGACCCCCAATTCCTTGAGGTAGGCCGGCAGCACATGCTCGGGAAAACCCGGCTGCTTCTGGTCCATGTTCACGGCGACGATGTCGAACTTGATCGGCGCGACCTTTTGCAGGTGCATCAGCACGTCGAGCATGGTGTAGCTGTCCTTGCCGCCGGACAGGCAGACCATGACCTTGTCGCCCTCTTCGATCATATTGAAATCGGCGACTGCCTCGCCGGCCAGGCGACGCAGGCGTTTTTGCAGTTTGTTCTGGTTGACCGTAAGAGTGCCCATGGCGCTTGGATCCGCGAAAGGTGTGTGACGAAAAGCCGGGTATTTTACCGGGATGGACGACCGAGTTCCAATGTGGGAGCGGGGTTGGTTTCTGGAGAGAAGGGGTCTTTTCCCAGTGTTTGGTTTGCCCCCCCCCCCCCC
>NZ_JBSVWQ010000358.1:0-3819 GCF_054071215.1 Pseudomonas sp. SDO5522_S412
GATACACCGCTTTCGCGAGCAAGCCCGCTCCCACATTTTGATCTTCATTCCAGACTGAGATCTAAGGGGCCTTGACCCTGTCAGCAGGCCGGCGCACCCCGGCCACTATCTTGTCCACCGCCTTGGTCGCGGCCACCATGCCGAAGGTCGCAGTCACCATCATCACCGCGCCAAACCCGCCGGCACAGTCCAGCTTCACGCCATCCCCGACAAAACTCTTCTGCAAACAGATGCTGCCGTCCGGCTTCGGGTAACGCAGCTGTTCGGTGGAGAACACGCAGGGCACGCTGTAGTGGCGGGTCACAGTGCGGGAGAAGCCATAGTCGCGACGCAACGTGGAGCGCACCTTCGACGCCAGCGGGTCATTGAACGTACGGTTCAAGTCACACACCTGAATCAACGTCGGATCAATCTGCCCGCCCGCGCCGCCGGTGGTGATGATCTGGATCTTGCGCCGCTTGCACCAGGCAATCAGTGCGGCCTTGGCGTTCACACTGTCGATGCAGTCGATCACGCAATCGATATTGGGCGTGATGTACTCGGCCATCGTCTCGCGGGTCACGAAGTCCGCCACCGCGTGCACGGTGCAATCCGGGTTGATGCCTTTCAGGCGCTCGGCCATGACCTCGACCTTGGCCTTGCCCACCGTGCTGTCCAGCGCATGCAACTGACGGTTGCTGTTGCTGACGCATACATCATCGAGGTCAAACAGCGAAATCTCGCCCACGCCGCAGCGAGCGATGGCTTCCGCCGCCCACGAACCCACCCCGCCCACGCCGACGATGGCCACATGGGCCGCCTTCAGGCGCTCCAGGCCTTCAATGCCATACAAGCGGGCGACGCCGGCAAACCGTGGATCTTCTGTACTCATGACCATTACCCCAAAAACCGGCGCGCATTATAGGGCTACACAGCGACAAGTTTTAAACTACAAGCTACAAGTAAGAGAACTTACGACGAGTTGCACTGCCCAATGTCCGGTTTTTCCCGGCTTGCTGTACGGTCGGTGAAAGGCCAGTGTAGGATGCGCGCCGTTCGGCGCAGGCCGACACCTCTTTTCGTTCCACACCCTTTGGAACCCGAAATAGCCATGTCATCGCGTAAATTTGGACTCAACCTGGTGGTGGTGCTGGCAATTGCCGCGCTGTTCACCGGCTTCTGGGCGCTGATCAACCGCCCGGTCAATGCCCCTAACTGGCCCGAGCAGATCTCCGGTTTTTCGTACTCGCCGTTCCAGCAAGGCCAGTACCCACAGAAAGACCAGTATCCGACCGACGATCAAATGCGTCAGGACCTTGCGATCATGAGCAAGCTGACGGACAACATCCGTACCTACTCGGTCGACGGCACCCTGGGGGATATCCCCAAGCTGGCGGAAGAATTCGGCCTGCGGGTGACCCTGGGGATCTGGATCAGTCCGGACCTCGAGCGCAACGAGCGCGAGATCCAGCGCGCCATCGAAATCGCCAACAGCTCCCGCAGCGTAGTGCGGGTAGTGGTGGGCAACGAGGCGCTGTTCCGCGAAGAAATCACTCCGGAGGCGCTGATCGTGCTGCTGGATCGGGTACGGGCCGCCGTCAAGGTGCCCGTAACCACCTCCGAGCAATGGCACATCTGGGAACACAACCCGCAACTGGCCAAGCACGTCGACCTGATCGCCGCGCACATCCTGCCGTACTGGGAACATATCCCGGTGGACAAGGCCGGCCAGTTCGTCCTCGATCGCGCACGGGACCTGAAGAAGACCTTCCCGAAAAAGCCGCTGTTGCTGTCGGAGGTTGGCTGGCCGAGCAACGGCCGGATGCGTGGCGGTGCTGACGCCTCCCCCGCCGACCAGGCGATTTACCTGCGCACGCTGGTTAACACGCTGAACCGCCAGGGCTACAACTACTTCGTAATCGAAGCGTTTGACCAGCCATGGAAAGCCAGCGACGAAGGCTCTGTAGGCGCCTATTGGGGCGTGTTCAACGCCGCACGCCAGCAGAAATTCAACTTTGATGGCCCGGTGGTCGCGATTCCGCAATGGCGAGTGCTGGCGATCGGCTCGGTGGTGCTTGCGCTGCTGTCCCTGACCCTGCTGATGATCGACGGCTCGGCCCTGCGCCAGCGCGGCCGTACGTTCCTGACCTTTATCGCGTTCCTGTGCGGGTCGGTATTGGTGTGGATCGGTTATGACTATAGCCAGCAATACAGCACCTGGTTCAGCTTGACGGTGGGCTTCCTGCTGGCACTCGGCGCCCTGGGCGTATTTATCGTGTTGCTGACCGAAGCCCATGAGCTGGCCGAAGCAGTCTGGACCCACAAACGCCGGCGTGAATTCCTGCCGGTTGAAGGGGATTCGGACTACCGCCCGAAAGTCTCGATCCACGTGCCGTGCTACAACGAGCCGCCGGAGATGGTCAAACAGACCCTCGACGCCCTGGCCGCCCTCGATTATCCGGACTACGAAGTCCTGATCATCGACAACAACACCAAGGACCCGGCCGTGTGGGAGCCGGTGCGCGACTACTGCGAAACCCTCGGCCCGCGCTTCAAGTTCTTCCACGTCTCGCCCCTGGCCGGTTTCAAGGGCGGCGCACTGAACTACCTGATCCCGCACACCGCCAAGGATGCCGAAGTGATCGCGGTGATCGACTCCGATTACTGCGTGTCGCCAAACTGGCTCAAGCACATGGTGCCGCACTTCGCCGACCCGAAAATCGCCGTGGTGCAGTCGCCACAGGATTATCGCGACCAGAACGAAAGCACCTTCAAGAAGCTCTGCTACGCGGAATACAAAGGCTTTTTCCATATCGGCATGGTCACCCGCAACGACCGTGACGCGATCATCCAGCACGGCACCATGACCATGACCCGTCGCTCGGTGCTGGAAGAGCTGGGCTGGGCCGACTGGTGCATCTGTGAGGATGCCGAGCTGGGCCTGCGCGTCTTCGAGAAGGGCCTGTCGGCGGCGTACTACCACGACAGCTACGGCAAGGGCCTGATGCCCGATACCTTTATCGACTTCAAGAAACAGCGTTTCCGCTGGGCCTACGGCGCGATCCAGATCATCAAGCGCCACACTGCGAGCCTCTTGCGCGGCAAGGACACCGAGCTGACCCGTGGCCAGCGCTACCACTTCCTCGCGGGATGGTTGCCGTGGGTGGCCGACGGCATGAACATCTTCTTCACCGTGGGCGCCTTGTTGTGGTCGGCGGCGATGATTATCGTGCCGACGCGGGTTGACCCGCCGCTGCTGATTTTCGCGATTCCGCCACTGGCGTTGTTCGTGTTCAAGGTCGGCAAGATCATCTTCCTCTACCGTCGTGCGGTGGGTGTGAACCTGAAAGATGCGTTCTGCGCGGCACTGGCCGGGCTGGCGTTGTCGCACACCATCGCCAAGGCGGTGCTGTACGGGTTCTTCACCACCAGCATTCCGTTCTTCCGTACACCGAAGAACGCCGATAACCACGGTTTCTGGGTGGCGATCTCCGAAGCCCGGGAAGAGATGTTCATCATGCTGCTGTTGTGGGGTGCGGCATTGGGGATTTACCTGGTGCAGGGCCTGCCGAGCAATGACATGCGCTTCTGGGTGGTGATGTTGCTGGTGCAGTCGCTGCCGTATGTGGCAGCGCTGATCATGGCGTTCCTGTCGTCGCTGCCGAAACCGGCACCGAAGCAAGAGCCTGTGGCCGCTGCTTAAAATCCTGCGCAATGCACTAAACGGCGGCCTCTGGCCGCCGTTTTGCTATAAGATAACGGCCATTTTGTGAGACTTGGCCCAGGCCATTGCTTTGTGTGGGAGCGGGCTTGCTCGCGAATGCGGAGTGTCAGTCAACA
>NZ_JBSVWQ010000359.1:0-3818 GCF_054071215.1 Pseudomonas sp. SDO5522_S412
GGAGCGTCACGGGATGCGTTCCCACGCAGAGCGTGGGAACGAGCATTAATCACCGAGACGGGCGACGGATTTTCCCGGGTCGCGGCGTTTAACCCGGGTAGGCCCGCCACTCAGGCGAAGGCCAATCTCATTGGGGAACCGTGCCATGTCCCGCCTATTCAAAGCTACGCTGGCCGCCACGTTGATGGCGGCTGCGTTGTCCGGTTGTATTGTCGAGCCTGTTCATCCGCGGCGTCCGCCGCCTTTGGTCGAGGTGGTGCCGGTGGCGCCGGCGCCAGGGTATCAGTGGGTGCGGGGGCACTATCGCTGGGGGAACGGGCAGTGGTTATGGGTGCCTGGGCATTGGCGGTACTGATCCACCACAAGTTCAACTGCGACACCGAAACCCTGTGGGAGCTGGCTTGCCTGCGATGGCATCACCGCGGTCTTACTGACAGACCGAGGTGCCTGCATCGCGGGCAAGCCCGGCTCCCACAGGTGATAGGGGCTCTGTCAGGACTTTCCTGAACGTCTCCACCAACGGCCGCAAGTTGATCCGATGCCACGCCGCCCACAGCGGCGTGGTGTAGGTCAGCCACGGCAGTTCTCGCAGCACAACGCCCGGCGGTGCATTGCGGCTCAAGCCCTTTTGCACCATCGCGACACCTAGCCCCGACGCCACCAACCCCAACGCGGTAAACGGCTCGCTGGCTTCCATCGGAATCTGCGGGGTAAACCCTGCCCGAATGCACGCCGCAACAAAGTCATCCGCCGGGTTTGCACCCGCTTTGCGCTGCACGCCAATCCATTGCTGCTCGGCCAGATGCTCAGGCAGCAACTCGCTGACGCTGGCCAGCGGATGCTGCTCGGGCAGCGCCAGCAGCATCGGATCGTCCAACACTTGCAATGCAATCAGGTCCGGGTCATCCGCCGCCGGTGGTTCACCCACCAGAGCGATATCCAGGCTGCGTTGGCGCAGGCCTTCCAGTTGCTCGATGGAGGGCAGGTTGTACAGGGCGATATGCACGTTGGGCCGCGCGTCACGCAGTACCTTCAAGCCGTTGGGCAGCACCCCCGCGTGCATGGCGTTTTCGATGTAGCCGATGCACAGTCCGCCTTCTTCGCCTTTGCCCAATCGCCGGCCCAATGACTCCAGGCGGTTGGCGTGGGTCAGCAGCGCCTTGGTTTCGGCGAGGAACGTCTGGCCGTCGCGGGTCAGGCGGATGCGCTGTTGGCTGCGCTCGAACAGGGTCAGGCCCAGGCGCTCTTCCAATTGGGCAATCTGCCGGCTCAGGGGCGATTGGGAGATGTGCAACCGTTCGGCAGCACGCCCCACGTGTTCTTCTTCAGCGACTACAACGAAGTAGCGCAATTGGCGGAAGTCGATCATGTCAGACCTTAAGGGACTCAAGTTGGTCGCAGTATGTCTTGGACGGTCCGATCTCTGCAATCTACGATCTGCTCAACGGTCAACACAGCGACCTTGAACAATCTTGAGGATTTACCCCATGAGCTTGAAAGACAAACTGCCCGGCGTGCTGGGTTTTGGCACCGCCCCCTTGGGCAACATGTTCCGTGCGATTCCTGAAGAGGAGGCGCAAGCCACCGTTGAAGCAGCCTGGAACCAGGGCGTGCGTTACTTCGACACCGCCCCGTTCTACGGCTCGGGCCTCTCGGAAATCCGCCTGGGCCAGGCCCTGTCCAAGTACAACCGTGACGACTATGTGCTCAGCACCAAGGTCGGCCGGGTGATCCTGGATGAAGTGGAAGAAAGCGCCCGCGACCTCGGCGAGAAAAGCGGCGTGTTTGAACATGGCCGGCCGAACAAGATGGTCAACGACTACAGCGCCGATGCCACCCTGCGCTCCATCGAAGACAGCCTCAACCGCCTGCAAACCGACCGCCTCGACATCGTGTGGATTCACGACATCGCCCAGGACTTCTACGGTGATCAATGGCTGGACTACTTCAATCAGGCGCGCACCGGTGCTTTCAAAGTACTGACCCGCCTGCGTGAAGAAGGCGTGATCAAGGCCTGGGGCCTGGGCGTCAATCGGGTCGAGCCTTGCGAGTTGACCCTGGACCTGACCGAAGCCCAGCCCGACGGTTTCCTGCTTGCCGGTCGCTACACCTTGCTCGACCATGAACGCGCCTTGCAGCGCTTGATGGATGCAGCCCAGGCGCAGAACGTCGAGATCGTGGTCGGTGGCCCTTACAGCTCCGGGATCCTGGCGGGCGGCGCACATTTTGAGTACCAGAAAGCCAGCCCGGCGATCATCAGCAAGGTCGAGCAGATCAAGGCGATTGCCGCGGCCCATGGCGTGAGTGTGAAAGCCGCTGCACTGCAATTCTCCCTGGCCCACCCGGCAGTGGCGGCAGTGATTCCGGGTGCCAGTCGTCCGGGGCGCATTGCTGAAGACGTCGCGGCGTTGTCAGAGAAGATTCCCGCAGCCTTTTGGCAGGCCCTGCGCGAGGCACGATTGATTTCGGCCCGTGCACCGCTGCCGCTCTAACCATAGGAACGCGAACATGAAAATTGATATCAGTGGCAAAGTCGCAATCGTCAGTGGCAGCACCGCCGGCATAGGCCTGGGCATCAGCCAGGCGCTGGCGCAATCCGGCGCTACGGTGGTGGTGATCGGGCGTGAATCGGGCAAGGTCGACGAGGCGCTGGCGACCATTCGCCAGGCCGTGCCCGGCGCGGATCTGCGTGGGCTGGTGGCGGACCTCGGTACGGCCGAGGGCGCTGAAAAGCTGTTCGCCGCCGAGCCGCGCGCCGACATCCTGGTGAACAACCTCGGGATCTTCAACGACGTCGATTTCTTTGACGCTCCCGACAGCGAGTGGACGCGTTTCTACGAGGTCAACGTGATCTCCGGTGTGCGTTTGTCGCGGCATTACACGCCGGGCATGGTCGAGCAGGGCTGGGGCCGGGTGATCTTTGTGTCGTCGGAATCCGGGGTGGCAACGCCGGCTGACATGATCAATTACGGCGTGACCAAAAGCGCCAACCTGGCGGTGTCCCATGGCTTGGCCAAACGCCTGGCGGGCACCGGGGTGACGGTCAATGCGATCCTGCCGGGGCCGACCTTTACCGATGGCCTGGAGCACATGCTCAAGGACGCCGTGGCCAAGTCCGGGCGCAGTGCGCGGGACGAGGCGGATGTGTTTGTGCGCAATGCGCGGCCGACGTCGATCATCCAGCGCGCAGCGAATGTGGATGAAGTGGCGAATCTGGTGGCGTACATTGCTTCACCGTTGTCCTCTGCCACCACCGGTGCCGCGTTGCGGGTCGACGGCGGTGTTGTCGACAGCATGGCGATCTGATTTTTCTTGAATGGTTTGGAGTGTTAATCGTGGCAAAAGCATCTGCTGTTATTGAAATCCCGGTTTCGGCCGAACAGGTTTGGCAATTGGTCGGCGGCTTCAATTCGCTGCCGGACTGGCTGCCCTTTATCGTCAAGAGCGAGCCGAGTGAAGGCGGGCGCGTGCGCCACCTGCAAACGGCGGATGGCGGGGTGGTGGTGGAACGGTTGCAACGCTTTGATGATGCGGCGCGTACTTACAGTTATTCGATCAGCGAGTCGCCGTTTCCGGTGAGTGAGTATCTGGCGACGTTGAAGGTTGAGGCGCTGGGTGACAGCTCCGCGAAGGTGACCTGGTCGGGTGTGTTCACTCCGGTGGCCGGTGTGACGGATGCGGCGGTGGAGGAGTTGTTCAGCGGTGTCTACAGCGGCGGGCTGGATGCGTTGCGGGGTAATTTTCCGGGCTGAATGAAGATCAAATGTGGGAGCGGGCTTGCTCGCGAATGCGATGGATCAGTGCCAGATGGGTTGACT
>NZ_JBSVWQ010000360.1:0-3734 GCF_054071215.1 Pseudomonas sp. SDO5522_S412
ATGCTGGCTGATACACCGCTTTCGCGAGCAAGCCCGCTCCCACATTTATTTTGGGTGAAGGCTACTGTCGAGCCAGGCGCAGGTTCTGGAACTGCTGCTCTTCAGTACTGCGGTACGGGTTGATATCCAGTCCGCCACGCCGCACATAGCGCGCATAAACCGTCAGTTTCTCCGGCTTGAGCAAGCGCTGCAGGTCGAGAAAGATCCGCTCCACGCACTGTTCATGGAAGTCCGAGTGCTGGCGGAAGCTCACCAGGTATTCCAGCAGGCTGGCATGATCCAGCGCCGCGCCGCGGTACTCCACCGCCACACTGCCCCAGTCAGGCTGGCTGGTCACCGGGCAGTTGGACTTGAGCAGATGACTGTGGACGCTCTCCTCCACCACGCGCGAATCGTCGCAACGCAGCAGTTCCGGGCGCGGGTGCTCGTAGTTGCTGACGGTAATGTCCAGGTCATCAATGCACACACCCGGCAACGCGACCACGCCTTCGGCTTCAACCTCGCCCAGGCTGCGGATGCGCACGCCAACCGGCTTGCCGGCCGCTGCACTCAGGTCGGTGCGCAACGTCGCTTCAAGGCTTTGCACATCGGCAAACGCGGTTTGGTTCAGCGAGTTGAGGTACAACTTGAACGACTTCGACTCGATAATGTTCGGCGAGTCGGCCGGGATACTGAACTCACCGATGGCCACCACGGGTTTGCCGGATGGCAGCAGCCAGGACAGTTCGAAGCAGTTCCAGAAATCCACGCCTTTATACGGCAGGGTCTCGGCACTCAGGCCCAGCTCGGCCCACTTGGCGGCGCGAGGAATCGGGAACAGCAACGACGGGGTGTAGGTGGAGATGTATTCACTGGACTTGCCCAGCGGCGAATGTTCGGCTGCGGGATGCATGGCGGAAACCTGGCTAAATAAACGCCGCCATTCTACCCGCCTTTGCCCGTCAATGGCTTACTGGCTGACGGTCAGCTTGCCGACCATGCCCGCCTGGTAATGCCCCGGAATGTTGCAGGCAAACTCCAAGCCGGTGGCCTTGGTGAAGGTCCAGGTCAGCTCGGCGGTCTTGCCTGGCTCTACCAACACGCTGTTGGGGTCGTCGTGCTTCATGCCTGCCATATCACCATGCCCCATCGCACTGTGGTCCATTTTGCCCATGCCGGTCGCCGTCAGCATGCCGCTGGCCTGCATCTGCAGCATCTCTTTCTGATGCGCTGCGTGCATGGCGGCATCGCCAAGGTTGAATTCATGAAGCAACTGGCCTTTGTTGACCAGCACAAAGCGCACGGTCTCACCGGCTTTTACATCAATAGCCTTGGGCGAAAAGGAAATGTCCTGCAGCACCACTTCCACCGTGCGCGTGGCCTTGGCGGCGGGCGCAGCCTCACCGAAGGCGAAGGTTTCAGCCGGGGAAGCCAGCGCCGGAAGACTCAGCGCCATCAGGCAGCCCGCCAACAACCAGGATTTACGTAAAAACATGCTCACACTCCAAAGGTTCGGAATCAGTCTGTGGGACACTTTACGAACGCGCCGCTGCCAGCCAGCTGACTGCCAGATTACAACTTTGTCAGCTTGAGCCGGCTGCCGGATGTGCGCGGTATAACGTCTGTGTTCCCGTAAAACCATGAGCCGCCCATGAAACTGCTGATCGTCGAAGACCAACCGAAAACCGGCCACTACTTGCGCCAGGGGCTGGCCGAGGCCGGGTTCAACACCGAGCTGGTGGCCGACGGCACCAGCGGCCAGCACCTGGCGCTGACCGGTGACTACGACCTGTTGATCCTCGATGTGATGCTGCCAGGTCGCGATGGCTGGCAGATCCTCCAGGCCGTACGCAACGCCGGGCTCGACATGCCGGTACTGTTCCTTACCGCGCGAGATGCCGTGGAAGACCGGGTGCATGGCCTGGAACTGGGCGCCGACGATTACCTGGTCAAGCCCTTCGCCTTCTCCGAACTGCTGGCCCGGGTGCGCAGCCTGTTACGCCGTGGCAGCAGCCCACCCCAGGAAACCAGCCTGCAACTGGCCGACCTGCGCATGGACCTGATCCGCCGCCGGGTAGAGCGCGACGGCCAGCGCATCGACCTGACGGCCAAGGAGTTTTCCCTGCTGGAACTACTGCTGCGGCGTCAGGGCGAAGTCTTGCCCAAGTCGCTGATTGCCTCCCAGGTGTGGGACATGAACTTCGACAGCGATACCAACATCATCGAAGTCGCGATCCGCCGCCTGCGCCTGAAGGTCGACGACAACTTTCCCAACAAGCTGATCCATACGGTACGCGGCATGGGCTACGTGCTTGAGGAGCGGTTCAGTTGATGAAACGGATTTCCCTGGCCAGCCGCCTGGCGCTGTTGTTTGCTGGCTGTACCGCCGTGGTTTCATTGCTGGCCGGCGTGCTGTTCAACCATGCCAGCGAGGCGCACTTTATCGAGCTGGACCAGCAGTTGCTCGACGGCAAGATGATAGCGCTGCGCAGCACATTGCAAGGTGCCGACACGCCAGAACGATTTGCCTTACGAGAAACAACGCTGCGAGAAGAACTCAATCGCCAGCCCGACCTGGCCCTGCGCATCACCACCGGCGATCAGCGCTGGTTCGACGGCGCTCCCGGCATCACCCTGCCCCAGGCGCCTGGCCTGCACAGCGTGCAGAACGCCGGCACCGATTACCGCGTGTACAACGCGCCGCTGATTCCTGGAAACGCTGACTCGCCACGCCTGACGCTGATGCTCGACATCACCCACCATCAACACTTCCTGCAACGCATGCAGCATCTGATCTGGCTGACCGTCGGCCTTTCCGCCCTGGCCACCGCCCTGCTCGGCGCCTGGGCCGCCCGCAGCGGGTTGCGACCGCTGAGGCGCATGAGCGAAGTCGCCAGCGGCGTCTCTGCCCACTCCCTGACCCAACGCCTGCCCCAGGAACAAATGCCCGCCGAACTGGCGGAACTCGCCCAGTCCTTCAACGCGATGCTTGGGCGCCTGGACGATGCCTTCCAGCGCCTTTCGGCGTTTTCTGCCGACATCGCCCATGAACTGCGTACGCCACTGTCGAATTTGCTGACACAGACCCAAGTCATCCTCACGCAGCCACGGGCGCTGGAGGACTACCGCGAAGCCCTGCACAGCAACCTGGAAGAACTGCAATGGATGGCGCAGTTGGTCAACGACATGCTGTACCTGGCCAAGGCGGACCATGGGCTGCTGGTGCCCAAGCGCGAAACCCTGGTGCTGGCGGACGAGGTGGAGGCATTGCTGGAGTTTTTCGCGCCGCTGGCGGAGGACGTCCAGGTGCGGCTGGTTCGGGAAGGCAGCGCCAGCACTTCAGGTGACCGCAGCATGTTGCGCCGGGCGATTTCCAACCTGCTGGATAACGCGTTGCGGTTCACCCCGCCGGGTGGCGAAGTCAGCGTGCGGATTGTCGAGGGGATGCAAGGCGTGACGCTGAGTGTGGAAAACACCGGGGAAGGCATTCCCGAGGCATTGTTGCCACGGTTGTTTGACCGGTTTTACCGGGCAGATCCGGCGCGTCATGAAGGGAGCAGCGAACATGCGGGGCTGGGTTTGGCGATTACCCAGTCGATTGTGCGGGCCCATGGGGGGCGGATTTTCTGTGAGTCGGGGGCGGGATGGGCGAGGTTTGTGATGGCGTTGCCGCAGGGGTATTGATGCAAGCTGTAGCGGCCCTTTCGCGAGCAAGCCCGCTCCCACATTTTGACCGAGTGCATTCAGGAAGAACG
>NZ_JBSVWQ010000361.1:0-3720 GCF_054071215.1 Pseudomonas sp. SDO5522_S412
ATGTATTCGGTGACTGATTCACCGCTTTCGCGAGCAAGCCCGCTCCCACATTTGACCTACGCGCCTTCTAGCCTGGCGCGCGAGTTTCTCCTCATAAGCTAATTCGAAAATGTTATTTATTTTCGGATTCTTAGATCATTTAGTCTTCTCACACGCCGACCTCCGGCCGCCTGATGAGGACTTCCCCCTTGAAACTGCACTTCCCCCTTCGCCTCTTGGCGGCGTTGTCCCTGGCCGGTGCCAGCCTGTTTGCCCAGGCCGCCGACGTGACCATCGCTTACCAGACCACCGTTGACCCGGCGAAAGTCGCCCAGGCCGACGGCGCTTACGAAAAAGCCACCAACGCCAAGATCGACTGGCGCAAATTCGACAACGGTGCCGACATCATCGCCGCCATCGCTTCCGGTGACGTGCAGATCGGCTACCTCGGTTCCAGCCCGCTGACCGCTGCCGTGACCCGCAAGGTTCCGGTGGAAACCTTCCTGATCGCCACCCAGATCGGCGGGGCCGAGGCCCTGGTGGCCCGCAATGGTTCCGGGATCAACAGCCCGCAGGACCTGATCGGCAAGAAAGTCGCCGTGCCATTCGTTTCCACCGGCCACTACAGCCTGCTGGCCGCGTTGAAGCACTGGAACATCGACCCGTCCAAAGTGACCGTCCTCAACCTCGCCCCGCCGGCCATCATCGCCGCCTGGAAACGTGGTGATATCGACGCCACCTACGTGTGGGACCCAGCGCTTGGCGTAGCCAAGGAAAACGGCAAGGTGCTGATCACCTCCGGCGAACTGGCCAAGTTCGGCGCGCCGACCTTCGATGCCTGGATCGTGCGTAAGGATTTCGCCGAGAAGCACCCGGAAATCGTCACGGCCTTTGCCAAGGTCACCCTGGATGCCTACGCCGCTTACCGCAAAGACCCACAAGCCTGGCTGGCCGACAAAGGCAACGTCGACAAACTGGTGAAGCTCTCCGGGGCCAAGGCCAGCGACATTCCGCTGCTGCTGCAAGGCAACGTCTACCCGCTGGCGGCTGACCAGGTCACCCTGCTCGGCGCACCGACCACCAAGGCTGTCACCGATACCGCCGCGTTCCTCAAGGAACAAGGCAAGGTCGACGCCGTACTGCCGGACTACGCCCCGTACGTCAGCCCGAAGTTCATCACTAACTGATACCAGGAGTTAACCGCGATGGCCTTGCTACAACTGGAGCGCATCAGCGCACAGTACCCAGGCAGCCCGGAGCCAGTACTGGCAGATATTTCCCTGAGCCTTGGGCCCCAGCAATTACTGGTGGCCCTCGGCCCTTCCGGCAGTGGCAAGACTTCGCTGTTGAACCTGATTGCCGGCTTTGTCGAACCCAGCGCCGGGCGCATCACCCTTGACGGTGTGCCGGTAAAAGGACCGAGCGCCGAACGCGGCGTCGTGTTCCAGGACGACGCCCTGCTGCCCTGGCAGGACGTGCTGGCCAACGTCGGCTTCGGCCTGGAGTTGGCAGGCGTGCCCAAGGACCAGCGGGAAATCCGCGCCCGGGAAATGCTCGCCCTGGTGGACCTCGCCGGTTTCGACAGCCGTCGTATCTGGCAACTCTCCGGTGGCCAGAAGCAACGTGTCGGCCTGGCCCGTGCATTGGCTGCCGACCCCCGCGTACTGCTGATGGACGAACCCTTCGGCGCCCTTGATGCCTTCACCCGCGAACAGATGCAGGAGCTGTTGCTGCAAGTCTGGCGGCGCACGGCCAAACCGGTATTCCTGATTACCCACGACATCGAAGAAGCGGTGTTCCTCGCCACGGATTTGATTCTGCTGGCGCCCAACCCCGGCCAGATCGTCGAGCGCCTGAGCCTGGACTTCGGCCAGCGCTACGCCGCCGGCGAGTCGGCACGCGCGATCAAGTCCGACCCGCGCTTTATCGAAACCCGCGAACACGTGCTGGGCAAGGTGTTCTCCCAACGGCAGGTGTCCGCATGAGCAGTTACGAATTACCGGCCACGGCCACCAAGCCGGCGAGCAAACCCGTCGTGCCCGTACGCCGCAGCCTGAGCACCCGCTGGATCAGCGTGCTGACCCTGGTGACCCTGGTTGCCATCTGGTGGGCCGTGACCGCCAGCGGGCTGATCGAGCCGCTGTTCCTGCCACCGCCTTCGGCCGTGCTGCAAAAAGGCTGGCTGCTGGCGACCACCGGCTACATGGATTCCACCCTGTGGCAGCACCTGGGCGCGAGCCTCAAGCGCATCGGCCTGGGCCTCGGCTTTGCCGTGCTGACCGCCGTGCCGGTGGGGATTGCCATCGGTTCCAACCGCATCGCCCGGGGCATTCTCGACCCGCTGATCGAGTTCTACCGGCCGATTCCACCACTGGCCTACCTGCCGCTGATCGTGATCTGGTGCGGCATCGGCGAACTGTCCAAGGTGTTGCTGATCTACCTGGCGATTTTTGCGCCGATCGCCATCGCGACCGCCACCGGCGTACGTACCGTCGACCCGGCCAAACTGCGCGCCGCGCAGTCGTTGGGCGCTACCCGGGCACAACTGATTCGCCATGTGATCCTGCCGAGCGCCCTGCCCGACATCCTCACCGGCGTGCGGATTGGCCTGGGCGTGGGTTGGTCGACCCTGGTAGCCGCAGAATTGATCGCGGCCACCAGCGGCCTGGGCTTCATGGTGCAGTCCGCCGCGCAATTCCTGGTCACCGACGTGGTGGTGCTGGGGATTCTGGTGATCGCGCTGATCGCCTTCGCCATGGAAATGGGCTTGCGTGCCCTGCAGCGCAAATTGGTGCCGTGGCATGGCCAGGCACACTGAAAAATTTTCGACGAGAATCCCATGAGCAGCCTGACCGTAACACCTCTCAGCACCGCCCTTGGCGCCCAGATCAGTGGCGTCGACATCACCCAACCGTTGAACATTGAAGACCGCGACGCCATCGAACAGGCGCTGCTCAAGCATTCGGTGCTGTTCTTCCGCAACCAGCCGATCAACCCGCAGCAACAGGCGCGGTTCGCGGCGAATTTCGGCGACCTGCACATTCACCCGATCTACCCCAACGTGCCGGAGCAGCCAGAAGTGCTGATCCTCGACACCGCCGTGACCGACGTGCGCGACAACGCCATCTGGCACACCGACGTGACCTTCCTGCCCACCCCGGCCCTCGGTGCGGTACTGAGCGCCAAGCTGCTGCCGGAGTTTGGTGGCGATACGTTGTGGGCCAGCGGGATTGCCGCGTATGAGGCGCTGTCCGAGCCGTTCAAGAAACTGTTGGACGGTTTGACGGCAACCCATGACTTCACCCGCTCCTTCCCGCTGGAGCGTTACGGCAACACGCCGGAAGATTTGGCGCGCTGGGAAGAAGCCCGGCGCAAGAACCCGCCGCTGTCTCATCCGGTGATTCGTACCCACCCGGTGAGCGGGCGTAAGTCGCTGTTCGTCAGCGAGGGGTTCACCAGCAAGATCAACGAACTGGAGCCGGCGGAAAGCGACGTGGTGTTGAAGCTGCTGTTTGCCCATGCAACACGGCCGGAATTCACCATTCGCTGGCGTTGGCAGGAAAATGACGTGGCGTTCTGGGATAACCGCGTGACCCAGCATTACGCGGTGGATGATTACCGGCCGCAGCGGCGGGTGATGCATCGGGCGACGATTCTTGGAGATGTGCCGTTCTAGCAGGCACACCACAAATCAAATGTGGGAGCGGGCTTGCTCGCGAAAGCGGTGAATCAGTCGACATA
>NZ_JBSVWQ010000362.1:0-3656 GCF_054071215.1 Pseudomonas sp. SDO5522_S412
AGCTTTCCATCACTGATACACCGCATTCGCGAGCAAGCCCGCTCCCACATTTTTGATCCTGCCCACTTAACAACCTCGCCGTGCCTTCTGGCCCCTGCTAAATTGCCCCCTGCCTTCTCACCCTCGTCAGGAAAGCACCATGGGCCATTTGCTGAAAATCCTCGGTCGCACTTCTTCCATCAACGTGCGAAAAGTCCTGTGGACCTGCCAGGAACTGGATATCCCCTACGACCGCGAAGACTGGGGCATCGGCTTCGCCTCCACCCAGTCCCCCGAATTCCTGGCCCTGAACCCCAACGCCCAAGTCCCGGTGATCATCGACGACAACGGCGTACTGTGGGAATCCAACACCATCTGCCGCTACCTCGTGGGCCTGCACCAACGCCACGACCTGTTGCCCACCGAGCCGGTCGCCCGTGCGAGGGTCGAGCAATGGATGGACTGGCAAGCCACCGAGCTCAACCCGTCGTGGGGCTACGCCTTCCACGCTCTGGTACGCAAGAACCCGGACTACCAGGACCCGCAGCGCGTCAAAGCCGGGGTAAAAAGCTGGAACGACAAGATGGGCCTGCTCGAAGAACAACTGATCAAAACCGGTGCCTACGTCGCCGGTAAAGACTTCACATTGGCCGACATCCTCATCGGCCTGTCGGTGCACCGCTGGTGGATGACGCCCATGGAGCATCCGTCCTACCCGGCGGTCAGCGCCTACTACGAAACCCTCAGCCAACGCCCCGGCTTCAAAACCTTCGCCCTCGACGGCCACAACTAAAAACAAGGACTACCCAATGAACGGACTCAACGTACTACTCACCGGCGCCTGCGGCCGCATCGGCAAGACGTTTTTCCAAGCGTCGAAAGACCGCTACCGCTTCACCCTCACCGACCGCATCGAGCCGGATTTCGCCCTCGGCGAGCACCGTTTCATCCACGCCGACCTGAGCGACAAAACCGCCCTCGCCGCCCTGCTCGACGGGATTGACGTGATCGTGCACCTGTCGGGCATCCCCCACGCCAGCGCGACCTTCGACGAGTTGTTGCCCAACAATATCCTGGCCACCACTTACCTGTTCGAAGCCGCCGTGGCCGCAGGTGTGAAGCGCCTGGTGTTCGCCAGCAGTGCCCAGACCATCGAAGGCTACCCGGTAGACCGGCAGATCACGCCGGGCATGCCGGTACTGCCCGCCAACCTATACGGCGTGAGCAAATGCTACGGCGAAGCCCTGTGCGGTTTTTACGCGGCCAAAACCCCGCTCTCCACCATCGCCCTGCGCATCGGTGCGTTTGAATTCCCCGAAACCCACGACCTGAACAACGCCCGCGACCTCAGCGCCTGGCTCAGCCCCCGCGACGCCGTGCAACTGCTACAACGCTCGGTGGAAACCATCGGGGTGAAACACCTGATCGCCCATGGCATTTCCAATAACCGTTTCAAACGCCTGGACCTCAGCGAAACAACCCGTGTGCTGGGTTACCAACCGGTGGATGATGCGTTCCAGGAATTCGAGATCCCGATCACTTACTGAGTCTTCTGCCCATGTCTTCACCCTCTCTTGCAGACGGTATCGACCCGATCCGCGCCGCGCACATCAGCGCGCGCATTGATCGGTTGCCCGCCGTCGCCACTGTCTGGCGCCTGGTGGCGCTGCTGTCGATTGGCGGCTTTTTCGAGCTGTATGACTTGTTCCAGACTGCCTATATCAGCCCCGGCCTGATCAGTGACGGAATTTTCCACACCGGCAGCCAGGGCGTATTCGGCTTCTCCGACCAGGCGGCCTTTGCCTCGGCGACCTTTCTCGGCCTGTTCCTCGGCGCCAGCCTGCTCAGCCCGATTGCCGACCGCTACGGGCGCCGGGCGATCTTCACCTTTGCGTTGATCTGGTACACCGTCGCCACCGTGTTGATGGGTATCCAGACCTCCGCCCTGGGCATCATCTGCATGCGCTTCCTGGTGGGCATCGGCCTGGGCATCGAACTGGTGACCATCGACGCCTACCTCTCGGAACTGGTGCCCAAGCGCATGCGCAGCTCGGCGTTTGCCTTTGCGTTTTTCATCCAGTTCCTGTCGGTGCCGGCGGTGGCGTTGATGTCGTGGTGGCTGGTACCCCAGGCACCGTTCGGGATTTCCGGCTGGCGCTGGGTAGTGGTGAGCAGTGCGGTATTTGCGCTGTTTATCTGGCAACTGCGCAAGCGCCTGCCGGAATCGCCGCGCTGGCTCGCACAAAAAGGCCGTTTCGAGGAAGCCGGGCAGATCATGAACAGCCTCGAAGCGCGCTGCCGAAAAGACCACGGCAAGCCACTCGATGAGCCGGAACCGCAAGCCGTCAGCGTGCAGGGCCAAGGGCGCTTCGCCGATATCTGGCAACCGCCGTACCGGCGCCGGGCGTTGATGCTGATTGTGTTTCATGTGTTCCAGGCCATCGGTTTTTTTGGCTTCGGCAACTGGCTGCCGGCGCTGCTCTCGGGCCAGGGCGTGAGCGTCACTCACAGCCTGGGCTATGCCTTCATCATCACCCTCGCCTACCCGTTGGGGCCGCTGCTGTTTGTGAAGGTGGCGAACCGGTTTGAGAACAAATGGCAGATTGTCGGCTCGGCGCTCGGCGCGGTGATCTTCGGCAGTTTGTTCGCGCTGCAAACCACCGCCGTGGGCCTGGTGATCTGCGGGGTGATGATCACCTTCTGCAACGCCTGGCTGAGTTTCAGTTATCACTCCTACCAGAGCGAACTGTTCCCCACCAACATCCGCGCCCGGGCGGTGGGTTTCTGCTATTCGTTCAGCCGGTTGTCGACGGTGTTCAGCAGCCTGTTGATCGGCGTGATCCTCGAACACCTCGGCACGCCCGGCGTGTTGGCTTTTATCGCCAGCAGCATGTTGATCGTGATGATCACCATCAGTTGGTTCGGCCCGCGCACCCGCAACCTGGCGCTGGAGAACATTGCCCACTAGCGGCAAACAATGGCCGGCGGCACGCCAACGCTTGCCGACGGTAGCGGCCCAAAGCCCCGTAACACGGGGCCATACCACTGGGCACGCTAATTGCTCCACCTGTGGCACCGCCAACATCCACAGGTGTCCTGATCATGCTGATCAACAACAACCCCCAGGCTCAGTCGACGATCCAACGCATCAAGCGCGCAGACATGGACCCGGCCAACGCCGCGGCCAGCGCGCTGTACAGCGGTGCTGCGCAAAACGTGCAACAGGGCACTACCACTGTATCGACCACACAGGCAGCGGCCGACGCCACTGCCGACAATATCAATGCCGCCTTCGCCAAGACCCGTGTGCAGTTGCAAGCCACCACCGCAACCGCCTCGACCACCGATACGGCCAAGACTGACTCCACCACGTCCGCCCGCAGTGACTTCACCGACTACATGAAAAAAAGCCCGGCTGAGCGCATCCGCGAGCAACTGCTCAAGGAACAGGGTTTGACCGAGGACGATGTGAAAAACATGCCTCAGGACAAGCAGGATGCTATTTCCAAGGAAGTTGCAGAACGCCTGAAGGAGCAGCAGGCGCAGCAGGTAGCGGCGAAGACGGCTGACCCGCAGGCGCAGACGGTGAAAGAAACCCTGGCTGCGATCTAAGCCACACCACAAACCAAATGTGGGAGCGGGCTTGCTCGCGAATGCGGTGTGTCAGTCAATCCATG
>NZ_JBSVWQ010000363.1:0-3644 GCF_054071215.1 Pseudomonas sp. SDO5522_S412
GGAACAGGCAACACTTTCGTAGCCTGACCCACCGCTATCGCAGCCTCGCTGGGGCTCGACAGCTCCCACATTTGATCTTCTACAGATTCGAATTTTCTCAGGATAAAAATAATTAAGGACGAGAAATGCACCAGCAAGAAAAGACGTTAAAACGCGGGCTCTCCGCCCGACATATTCGCTTCATGGCCCTCGGTTCCGCGATCGGTACCGGGCTGTTCTACGGCTCTGCCTCCGCCATCCAGATGGCCGGCCCGGCCGTGCTCCTGGCCTACCTGATCGGTGGCGCCGCGGTGTTCATGGTCATGCGCGCCCTCGGCGAAATGGCCGTGCATAACCCGGTGTCCGGCTCCTTCGGCCAGTACGCCAGTACCTACCTGGGCCCGATGGCCGGCTTTATCCTCGGCTGGACCTACGCCTTTGAAATGATCATCGTCTGCCTCGCCGACGTCACCGCCTTCGGCATCTACATGGGCTTCTGGTTTCCCGAAGTCGCGCGCTGGGTCTGGGTGCTGGGCATCGTGTTGCTGATCGGCGGCCTGAACCTGTGCAACGTCAAAGTCTTTGGCGAAATGGAGTTCTGGCTGTCGCTGCTCAAGGTCGGTGCCATTGTCGCAATGATCCTCGGCGGCTTCGGCATCATGCTGTTCGGCATTCACTCGGCGGGCGAAGCACCCGCTACCGGCCTCAGCAACCTGTGGGCTCACGGTGGCTTCATGCCGAACGGCGTGGGTGGCTTGATCGCGTCCTTCGCGGTGGTGATGTTTGCGTTTGGCGGCATCGAAATCATCGGCATCACCGCCGGCGAAGCCAAGGACCCGCAGCGGGTGATCCCCAAGGCAATCAACGCCGTGCCGTTGCGTATCCTGCTGTTCTACGTGCTGACGTTGTTTGTGCTGATGGCGATCTACCCGTGGCCGCAGATCGGCAGCCAGGGCAGCCCGTTCGTGCAGATCTTCAGCAACCTGGGGATAGGCTCGGCGGCGACCATCCTTAACATTGTGGTGATCTCGGCCGCCGTCTCGGCCATCAACAGCGACATCTTCGGCGCCGGTCGCATGATGTATGGCCTGGCCCAGCAAGGGCAGGCGCCCAAGGGCTTTGCCCAACTGTCGAGCCAGGGCGTGCCGTGGATGACCGTAGTGGTGATGGGCGCCGCGTTGCTCGGCGGTGTGGTGCTCAATTACCTGATCCCGGAAAACGTGTTCCTGGTCATCGCCTCGATTGCGACCTTCGCCACGGTGTGGGTATGGCTGATGATCCTGGTCACCCAGGTGGCCATGCGTCGCTCGATGACCAGGGAACAGATTGCCGAGCTGAAATTCCCGGTGCCGTTCTGGCCCTACGCGCCAGCGGCCGCCATCGTGTTCATGCTGTTCATCTTCGGCGTGCTGGGTTACTTCCCGGACACCCAGGCCGCTCTTATGGTCGGCGCCGTGTGGATCGTCTTGCTGATCGTCGCCTATCTGCTGTGGGTCAAGCCCGCCGCCGGGCAAACGGCCAAGGTCCACTACGACCCGGCTTTGTCTCATCGATAACCTAATGGAGGCGTTGATGAAAACGCTTTGGCAACACTGCCACGTTGCAACCATGGCCCAGGGCAACTACTCGATCATCGAGGACGCCGCCATTGTTACCTCGGGCACGCTCATCGAGTGGATCGGCCCGCGCGCCGATCTGCCGGATGCGAGCTACGCAACCACCCATGACCTGCAAGGGGCGTGGGTCACGCCCGGGCTGATCGACTGCCACACCCACACGGTGTTCGGCGGCAATCGCAGCGGCGAGTTCGAGCAGCGGCTGCAAGGCGTGAGCTACGCCGAGATCGCAGCGGCCGGTGGCGGTATTGCCAGCACCGTGCGCGCCACGCGTGCGGCGAGCGAAGATGAACTGTTTGCCAGCGGCCACAAGCGCCTGCGCAGTTTGCTGCGCGACGGTGTAACCACCGTCGAGATCAAGTCCGGCTACGGCCTGGACCTGGCCAGCGAGCGCAAGATTTTGCGGGTGATCCGTCGCCTCGGCGCCGAGTTGCCGGTCAGTGTGCGCAGCACCTGCCTGGCGGCGCATGCGTTGCCGCCGGAGTACGTGGACCGGGCCGATGCCTACATCGATCACATCTGCACCGAAATGCTCCCGGCGCTGGCAGCGGAAGGCCTGGTGGACGCGGTCGACGCCTTCTGTGAGTACCTGGCGTTCTCACCGGAGCAGGTGGAGCGCGTGTTCATCGCCGCCCGGAAACTTGGCTTGCCGGTAAAACTGCACGCCGAACAGTTGTCGTCCCTGCATGGCTCCAGCCTGGCGGCGCGTTACCAGGCGCTGTCGGCGGACCACCTGGAATTCATGACCGAGGAAGACGCCATCGCCATGGCCGCTTCCGGCACCGTCGCGGTGCTGCTGCCGGGCGCGTTCTACTTGCTGCGGGAAACCCAGTTGCCGCCGATGGATGCCCTGCGCAAGCACGGCGTGAAGATCGCGATCGCCAGCGACCTCAACCCGGGCACCTCGCCGGCGTTGTCGGTGCGCTTGATGCTGAACATGGCCTGCACCCTGTTCCGCATGACCCCGGAAGAAGCCCTGGCCGGCGCCACGCAACACGCGGCCACCGCCCTGGGCCTGGGCAACAGCCATGGCTCGCTGGAAGTGGGCAAGGTCGCGGATTTTGTCGCCTGGCAGATTGATCGTCCCGCCGACCTGGCCTACTGGCTGGGTGGCGAGCTGGATAAACGCGTCGTGCGCCACGGCGTCGAAGTCACCGTTTAAGGAGTACCGCTGTGGATAAGGTTCTGAACTTCAAACAAGGCCGTGTGCCGCTGCTGATCAGCATGCCCCACGCGGGGCTGCGCCTGACGCCGGCGGTGCAAGCCGGGCTGATCCCCGAGGCGCAAAGCCTGCCGGACACCGACTGGCACATTCCCACGCTGTATGACTTCGCCGAAGCGCTGGGCGCCAGCACTCTGGCGGCGGAGTATTCGCGCTTTGTCATCGACCTGAACCGGCCTTCAGACGACAAGCCGCTGTACGTTGGCGCAACCACCGGCCTGTACCCGGCGACGCTGTTTGACGGTGTGCCGCTGTTCCGCGAAGGCCTGGAACCGTCCAAGGCCGAGCGCGCCACGTACCTGGAGCAGGTGTGGACGCCGTATCACCGCACCCTGAAAAACGAACTGGCCCGGCTCAAGGCCGAGTTCGGTTATGCGCTGCTGTTTGATGCGCACTCGATCCGCTCGGTGATCCCGCACCTGTTCGAAGGCAAGCTGCCGGACTTCAACCTCGGCACCTTCAACGGCGCGGCCTGCGATCCGCAGCTGGCCAGCGAACTGGAAGCCATCTGTGCCGGCCACCCGCAGTACAGCCATGTGCTCAACGGGCGCTTCAAGGGCGGGCACATCACCCGTCACTACGGCAACCCGGCCGAGAACATCCACGCCGTGCAGCTGGAGTTGGGGCAGTGCACCTACATGGAAGAGTTTGAGCCCTTCCGTTATCGCGCCGACCTGGCCGAGCCGACGCGGGTGGTGTTGAAGGAACTGCTGGAAGGGTTCCTGGCGTGGGGCAAGCGGCATTACTCCTGAGTGGCGTCGCTGCTGAGATAGCTTTCGCGAGCAAGCCCGCTCCCACATTCGACCGTGTTTCTTCAGGAGGAACAC
>NZ_JBSVWQ010000364.1:0-3632 GCF_054071215.1 Pseudomonas sp. SDO5522_S412
GACTGACACACCGCTTTCGCGAGCAAGCCCGCTCCCACATTGGGTTCTTTATCGCTGCGGGATCAGTGCCCGCCAACCACCCGGGTCGAGCTCTCGGCATACACCGGCCCCAGCCGGTCAAGGCGCCCGCTCCAGGCCGTCAACGCCAAGGCCACCAACACCACCGAGCCGCCAATCCACGCCGTGTGGATCAAGCCCATGTGGGCGACGATCAGGCCGCCGGCCCACGCGCCACCGGCAATCCCCAAGTTGAACGCCGCGATGTTCAGGCCCGAGGCCACGTCCACCGCATTCGGCGTGTGATGTTCCGCCTGGCGCACCACATACACCTGCAAGCCCGGCACGTTGCCGAAAGCGACCGCGCCCCACACCAGCACAGTGGCCAGGGCCAGCCATGGATTGCCTGCGGTAAAGGTCAGTACAAACAACACGGCAGCGAGCAGGGCAAAGATGATTTTCAGGGCGCTGATCGGGCCGCGTTTGTCGGCCAGCTTGCCGCCCCAGATATTACCGATGGCCACCGAGATGCCATACACCAGCAACACCAGGCTGATGGTGCCGGCGCTGAAGCCGGAGATGTCCTGAAGGATCGGCGCCAGGTAGGTGAACGCGATGAACGAGCCGCCGTAACCCACCGCCGTCATGGCGTACACCAGCAGCAGCCGTGGTTGTTTTAATACTTGCAGTTGTTGCAACAGTGACGCGGGTTTGCTGTGGGCGATGTTTTTCGGTACGTAGAGCAGGCTGCCGATAAACGCGATCAAGCCCAGGGCCGAGACGGCGAGGAAGGTTTCGCGCCAGCCGAAGTGCTGGCCGATAAACGTCCCCAGTGGCACACCGGTCACCAACGCGACGGTCAGGCCGGTAAACATGATGGCAATCGCGCTGGCGGCTTTTTCCTTGGGCACCAGGCTGGTGGCGATCGTGGAGCCAATCGAGAAGAACACCCCGTGGGCCAGGCCGGTGACGATCCGTGCCAGTACCAGGGACTCATAACTCGGCGCTTGCCAGGCCAGCAGGTTGCCGAGGGTGAACAGCACCATCAGCGACAACAGCAGCAGTTTGCGTGGCACTTTGCCGGTGAGGGCGGTGAGTACCGGCGCGCCGATGGCCACGCCCAGGGCGTAGAGGCTGACCAGCAGGCCGGCGGACGGCAGGCTGACGCCAAGGTCGGCGCCGATGGTGGGTAACAGGCCAACGATGACGAACTCGGTCGTCCCGATGGCAAAAGCGCTGAGGGTCAGCGCGAGCAAGGCAATGGGCATGGCTGCAACTCCGGTGGGTTTCAATCAGGAGCGCAGTCTCGGGGTTCGGCTTGTGCGGAAAAAGCCAGGTATTGGCATTTGATATTTGCCTGGGGCGCACGGATCGACGCGCGTGGGGAACGATCAGGCGTCAAACCCGTCAGTTCCTTACAGACCCTTCTGAAGGAGCCCGGTGTTTTGTTGAATTTAAAGACTGTGCTACTGCTCGGCACGCTGCTGTTCTGCGGCAGCGGTGCGCTGCAAGCGGCCACTGCCCCCGCGGCTCCTGCGCCTGCCGCCCCGGCCCAGCCGGAACTTTTGGTAGAAGGCGGCCTGCTCGGCGCCATCAGCTCCAGCATCGATGATGTGCAGGACAAACTCGACCTCAACCAGAACCTGGTCGACGCCTGGCGGCTGCGGGCCGACCGGGCGGCGGATGAGGTGGACAAGCTGGTCAACCAGCCGTCCGAACGTTCCTCGTGGAGCGTGGCCGGGGATTTCCTGTTGTTGTCCGGGGTGTGGATCGGCGCGTTCGCCGCGCTGACCCTGCTGGGGCGCTTTATCGTCAAGCGCCTGAGCCTGCAGCGGCATATCGCACCTCGCCAGCGCCTCCAGGCGTTGCTGGGTTACCTGATTCCCTACACGATACCGGCGCTTATCTGCCTGCCATTGACGCTCTACGTCAGCCACTTCCTGCCCACCTCGGTGGGCCGTGCGCTGGCGCTGTGTTTTGCCTACGCCACCAGCAGCGGCATCTTCTCCACCTCGATCCTGTTGTGCGTGATCGTCATGTTCAACGTCGGCCACAAGCGCCCTGCGGTGAAGATTATTCGGGACTACTGCCCCAAGCCGCTGTTCCTGATCGGCTTCCTTGCCGCCCTCAGCGATGCGCTGACCAGCCCACAGATCGCCCGCCAACTGGGGGGCAATATCACCGCCAGCGTCGCGATCTTCACCGGGCTGTTTGCCTCGGTGATCTTCGGCATGCTGGTGATTCGCCTGCGCCGTCCGGTGGCGCATTTGATCCGCAACCGGCCCCTGGCCCAGCGCCTGAAACACCCGGCGGTGCAGCAATCCCTGCGGGTGTTTTCCGGCCTGTGGTATTGGCCGATCCTGCTGATGGTGCTGGTGTCGGCGATCAACCTGATCGGCGCCGGCGACGACAGCCAGAAAGCCCTGCGCTGCGCACTGTTCACCACGATCCTGCTGATCGGCACGGTGTTTCTCAGCACGGTGTTGCAGCACCTGTTCCAGTCCCGCAGCACGGTGGCGGTCCAGCGCAGCAGCGCCTACAAGGAACGTTTCCTCAGCCTCTTGCACGCGTTGTTGCGCATCGTCATGGCCATCGCCTTTATCGAAATCCTCGGGCGTATCTGGGGCGTTTCGCTGTTTGAGTTTGCCCAGCGCAACTCCGTGGGCCGGGCCATCAGTGATTCCCTGAGCAGCATCGGTTTGATCCTGCTGGTGACCTGGCTGTTCTGGGTGGTGCTCGACACGGCGATTCAGGAAGCATTGAAACCCCCGGTCAACAAACGCTCCAGCCGCCAGCCCAGCACGCGGGTGAAAACCATCCTGCCACTGCTGCGCAACGCAGTGAAAATCATCCTGGTGGTGATCTGCGCGATCACCACCATGGCCAACCTGGGGATCAACGTCGCACCGCTGCTGGCGGGTGCCGGGGTGGTGGGCCTGGCCATTGGTTTTGGCTCCCAGCAACTGGTGCAGGATGTAATCACCGGGCTGTTCATCATCATCGAAGACACCCTGTCGATTGGCGATTGGGTGGTGCTCGACTCCGGCCACGCCGGTACCGTCGAGGGGCTGACCATCCGCACCCTGCGCCTGCGGGACGGCAAGGGCTTTGTGCATTCGGTGCCGTTCGGGCAGATCAAGGCCGTCACCAACCAATCGCGGCAGTTCGCCTATGCGTTCTTCTCGGTGCAGTTCACCTACGACACCGATGTCGACAAGGCCGTGGAACTGATTCGCGAGGCGGGGCAGTCGATCCGCGACGACGTATTCCTCAAGTACAACCTGCAAGGGCCGCTGGAGGTATTTGGCGTCGACAAGATGGACCTCAACGGCGTGGTGCTGACGGCGCAGTTCCGCACGGTGTCGGGCGGGCAATATGCGGTGAGCCGCGCGTTTAACCAGCGCTTGAAAAAGCTTGTGGATAACTGTGCCTTTGTTCATTTCGCGCAAACTTATCCACAGCAGGTGATGCTGCCGCAGCGGGTTGGGCAGCAGGTGGATGAGCCGGAGGAAGAAGTGCCTTCGTCGGTGGTGCTTACCGAGCAGCCTAGAACCCAATAGTTTTGTGTTGAGGCCGCCGGCCTCTTCGCGAGCAAGCCCGCTCCCACATTCGACCGCATTCCAAGGGTGGAACCG
>NZ_JBSVWQ010000365.1:0-3632 GCF_054071215.1 Pseudomonas sp. SDO5522_S412
GTATCAACTGACACTCCGCATTCGCGAGCAAGCCCGCTCCCACATCAGGTTACGCGTAGCTCTCGATCGACGGGCACGCGCACACCAGGTTGCGATCGCCAAACACGTTGTCGACCCGGCCAACCGGCGGCCAGTACTTGGCTTCGATCAACGACGCCACCGGGTACACCGCTTGTTCACGGCTGTATGGGTGGCTCCATTCGCCAACCAGTTCCGCAGCAGTGTGTGGTGCGTTCTTCAGCGGGTTGTCGTCCTTGTCCAGCGAGCCATTTTCCACCGCGCGAATCTCTTCGCGGATGGCGATCATCGCGTCGCAGAAGCGGTCCAGTTCTTCCCTGGATTCGCTTTCGGTCGGCTCGATCATCAGGGTGCCAGCCACCGGGAACGACATGGTCGGCGCATGGAAACCAAAGTCGATCAGGCGCTTGGCCACGTCATCCACGCTGATGCCGCTGCTGTCTTTCAACGGGCGCAGGTCGAGGATGCATTCGTGGGCCACCAGGCCGTTGCTGCCGGTGTACAGCACCGGGTAGTGCTCTTCCAGGCGACGGGAAATGTAGTTGGCGTTGAGGATCGCCAACTGCGAAGCGCGCTTGAGGCCCGCGCCGCCCATCATGCTGATGTACATCCAGGTGATCGGCAAAATGCTCGCGCTGCCGAACGGTGCGGCGCACACCGCGCCTTCCTTGCGTTCCATCGCGGCATGGCCGGGCAGGAACGGCGTCAGGTGGGATTTGACGCCAATCGGACCGACGCCCGGGCCGCCACCGCCGTGGGGAATGCAGAAGGTCTTGTGCAGGTTCAAGTGGGACACATCGCCGCCGAACTTGCCCGGGGCGCAGAGGCCGACCATCGCGTTCATGTTGGCGCCGTCGATGTACACCTGGCCGCCGTTGTCGTGAATGATCCCGCAGATTTCGCGGATGCCTTCTTCGAACACGCCGTGGGTGGACGGGTAGGTGATCATCAGCGCAGCGAGGTGCTCGCGGTGCTCGATGGCCTTGGCACGCAGGTCTTCGATGTCGACGTTACCGCGTGCATCGCAGGCGGTGACCACGACGCGCATGCCGGCCATGTTGGCGGTGGCCGGGTTGGTGCCATGGGCCGACGACGGGATCAGGCAGATGTCGCGGCGTTCTTCGCCACGGCTCTGGTGATAGGCACGGATGGCCAGCAGGCCGGCGTATTCGCCCTGGGAACCGGCGTTCGGTTGCAGGGAAATCGCGTCATAACCGGTGGCCGCGCAGAGCATGGCTTCCAGTTCGGTCGTCAGTTGCTGGTAGCCGGCGCTTTGCGAGGCCGGGGCGAACGGGTGCAGGGCACCGAACTCGGCCCAGGTCACCGGGATCATTTCGCTGGCGGCGTTGAGCTTCATGGTGCACGAGCCCAGCGGGATCATGGTGCGATCCAGGGCCAGGTCCTTGTCGGCCAGCTTGCGCAGGTAGCGCATCAGCTCGGTCTCGGAGTGGTAACGGTTGAACACCGGGTGGCTGAGAATTGGCGACTGGCGCAGCAGCGCGGCCGGCAGGGTGCTTTCAACGCTGGCAGCCAATGCGGCGAAGTCCGGCAGGGCTTTACCGCCGGCGAACACGCTCCACAGGGTTTCGATGTCGGCTTGGGAGGTTGTTTCGTCCACCGACAGGCCAACGCGTTCGCTGTCGACCACACGCAGGTTGATGCGCTGGGCGCGAGCCTTGTCGTGCAGGGCAGCAGTTTGCGCGCCGGTCTTGATGGTCAGGGTGTCGAAGAAGTGGGCTTGTTCAACTGCCAGGCCCAATGCGCCCAAGCCTTTGGCGAAGATCGCGGTCAGGTGGTGAATGCGGTTGGCAATCTGGGTCAGGCCTTTCGGGCCGTGGTACACGGCGTACATGCTGGCAATGTTGGCCAACAGCACTTGGGCGGTGCAGATGTTGCTGGTGGCCTTCTCGCGGCGGATATGTTGCTCGCGGGTCTGCATGGCCAGGCGCAGGGCCGGCTTGCCGAAACGGTCCACGGAGACGCCGACCAGACGGCCCGGCATGTCGCGTTTGAACGCATCCTTGGTGGAGAAGTACGCCGCGTGCGGGCCACCGAAGCCCAGCGGCACGCCGAAGCGTTGCGCGCTGCCGATGGCCACGTCGGCGCCGAACTCACCCGGCGGGGTCAGCAGGGTCAGGGCCAGCAGGTCGGCGGCCACGGCCACCAGCGCATTGGCGGCGTGGAAGCGCTCGGTCAGTTCGCGGTAGTCGAACACGTCACCGTTGCTGGCCGGGTATTGCAGCAGGGCGCCGAAGAAGGCACTGACGTCGGTCAGTTCACGCTCGTCGCCCACCACCACGTCGATGCCCAGCGGCTCGGCACGGGTGCGCAGTACGTCGAGGGTTTGCGGGTGGCTGTGCACGGAGGCGAAGAACGCGTTGCTGCCTTTGTTCTTGCTCAGGCGTTTGCAGAAGGTCATGGCTTCGGCAGCGGCGGTGGCTTCGTCCAACAGCGAGGCGTTGGCGATCGGCAGGCCGGTGAGGTCGCTGATCAGCGTCTGGAAGTTCAGCAGCGACTCCAGGCGGCCCTGGGAAATCTCCGGCTGATACGGCGTGTAGGCGGTGTACCAGGCCGGGTTTTCCAGGAGGTTGCGCAGGATCGGCGACGGTGTGTGGCAGTTGTAGTAGCCCTGGCCGATGTAGGTCTTGAACAGCTCGTTCTTGGCGGCAATCGCCTTGATCGAAGCCAGTGCGTCGGCTTCGCTCAGGCCGTCGCTCAGGCCCAGCACAGCGGTGCCCTTGATGCTTTCCGGGATCACGCTGGCGCTCAAGGCTTCCAGGGAATCAAAGCCCAGGGTGGCGAGCATGTGTTGCTCGTCGTCCTGGCGCGGGCCGATGTGGCGGGCGATGAATTCGTTGGCGGTGGTCAGATTAGTCATGGCGCGCTCCTCAGGCTTCAGCGTTGGCTTTGATCAGGCGGTCATACGCATCCTGATCCAACAGCTTAGCTACTGCGTCGGCATCAGCCGGTTTAAAGCGGAAGAACCAGCCTTCGCCCATCGGGTCTTCGTTGACCAGCTCGGGGCTGCCGTCCAGCTTGTCGTTTACTTCGAGGACTTCGCCGTCCAATGGCATGTATACGCCGCTGGCGGCCTTGACCGATTCAACGGTGGAGGCTTCTACCCCTTTGTCGTAGGACTGCAGCTCAGGCAGTTGCACGAAAACCACATCACCCAGCGCGTTCTGCGCAAAAGCGGTAATGCCCACGGTCACGCTGCCGTCGGCTTCGGCGCGCAGCCATTCGTGATCTTCAGTAAAGCGCAACTCGCTCATGGAAACTCCTCAGGGCCAGATTCGTCTGGTGGACGGGATTGGAATAATGGGGAGTTGCTTAGCAAAATTGCGGCCAATGTTTTTTTATCGTTATAAAACAATTAGTTACTGATTATGGCGGGTGATGTTCGGAAGGTGACTGTAGCGATATCGCTACAGCTGGACGGGTGAAAAAAAGCCTATGAGGATCAAAGCCTTGCATGGCGACGCCTGGGACGGTGTGTATTGATATCGTTCCACTGTAGCGCTTTCAGTACGGGCGGAGGTCGCTTTTGAGGGCGCCGTAGATCAAATGTGGGAGCGGGCTTGCTCGCGAATGCGGTATGTCAGTGCCGAATGTAT
>NZ_JBSVWQ010000366.1:0-3555 GCF_054071215.1 Pseudomonas sp. SDO5522_S412
GCATCAGCCAACTCATTCGGTGACTGACACTGCGCATTCGCGAGCAAGCCCGCTCCCACATTGGATGTGTGGTGTTCTTTTAAATCAACTCTTCCACCAGTTGCAGGCAATGACTGAGCCCCGGCGACTGGTCATTGATCCGCCGGCTGAGAATGATCGGCGACGTGGCGGTGGCTTCCACCACCGGCGTATAGCCAATGTCTGCGCGGTGCAGCACCTGCACCGAGGCCGGTACCAGGGTCACGCCCATGCCTGCGCCGACCAGACCAATGGCGGTCTGCAATTCGTTGGTCCACTGCGAAACCTTCAGGCTCAAGCCATGGGCATCGAACAGCGCGATCACATGGTCGGCGTAGCTCGGGCGCGGGTTGCCGGGATACAGCACGAAGGGTTCAGCGGCCAATTGCGCCAGGGTGGCCGGGGCGCCCAGCAGGGGATGTCCGGCGGGCAACACCGCCACCAACCGGTCCTCCACCAACACCCGCTGCACAATGGCCGGGTCGTCGATGCGAATCCGCCCGAAGCCTACGTCAATCCGCCCGGCCTTGAGGGCTTCGACCTGTTGCAGCGTGGTCATCTCCGACAGGCCCAACTCCAGCTCCAGGCCATCGTGGCTGCGCAGCCGGCGAATCAACTCCGGCAGCACGCCGTACAGCGTCGACGGCGCAAAACCGATGCCCAGCCAGGTTTTCTGCCCAAGGCCGATGCGCCGGGTGTTGTCACACACCTTGCCCAGTTGCTCCAGCAGCACATTGGCGTGCTCATAGAAAAACCGCCCGGCTTCGGTCAGGCGCAACGGGCGCCCACGTTCCAGCAGCACCACACCCAGTTCGTCCTCCAATTGCTGGATCTGCCGGCTCAGCGGCGGCTGGGCAATGTGCAGGCGTTCGGCGGCGCGGGTGAAGTTGAGGGTTTCCCCCAGCACCTGGAAGTAACGCAGATGGCGCAGTTCCATAAGGACTCCATTCATACCTTAAGGGTATTGTTCGAGACTCATTCTATATTGGAAGCCAGCAGAGATCCGGAACAGAATCAGGCCGAATCTATAAAGAACCCAACGGGTATTGCCATGCCGATTTGCGCCATCGAGTCGATCGAGACCATCATCGTCGATCTCCCTACCATCCGCCCGCACAAACTGGCGATGCACACGATGCAGAACCAGACCCTGGTGATCATCCGCGTGCGCTGCGCCGACGGTATCGAAGGCATCGGTGAATCCACCACCATCGGTGGCCTGAGCTACGGCAATGAAAGCCCCGACAGCATCAAGATCAACATCGACCGGCACTTCGCGCCGCTGCTGCTCGGCCAGGACGCGAGCAACATCAATGCCGCCATGTTGCGCCTGGAGCGCAGCATCCGGGGCAACACCTTTGCCAAGTCGGGTATCGAAAGCGCCTTGCTGGATGCCCTCGGCAAACGCCTGAACCTGCCGGTCAGCGAATTGCTCGGCGGCCGCGTGCGGGACGCCTTGCCGGTGGCCTGGACCCTGGCCAGCGGCAACACCGAAAAAGACATCGCCGAGGCCGAGAAGATGCTCGACCTGCGCCGCCACCGCATTTTCAAATTGAAGATCGGCGCCGGTGAAGTCAGCCAGGACCTGGCCCACGTCATCGCGATCAAAAAAGCCCTGGGCGACCGCGCCAGTGTGCGGGTCGACGTCAACCAGGCCTGGGACGAAGCCGTGGCCCTGCGCGCCTGCAAGGTGCTGGGGGACAACGGTATCGACCTGATCGAACAACCGATCTCGCGCAACAACCGCGGCGGCATGGTGCGGCTCAACCTGTCGAGCCCGGCGCCGATCATGGCCGACGAATCCATCGAATGCGTGGAAGATGCCTTCAACCTGGCCCGCGAAGGCGCGGCCTCGGTGTTCGCCCTGAAGATCGCCAAAAACGGCGGGCCGCGTGCGGTATTGCGCACCGCGGCGATTGCCGAAGCGGCGGGCATCGGCCTGTACGGCGGCACCATGCTCGAAGGCGGTATCGGTACCCTGGCTTCGGCCCACGCGTTCCTCACCTTGAACAAACTGGCGTGGGACACCGAGCTGTTCGGCCCGCTGCTGCTCACCGAAGACATCCTCGCCGAGCCGCTGGTGTACCGCGATTTCCACCTGCATGTCTCCACCGCTCCGGGCCTGGGCCTGGCCATCGATGAAGAGCGCCTGGCGTTCTTCCGTCGCGATAACTAACAAGAGGACACCTGCGATGTTGTTCCACGTAAAAATGACCGTGAACCTGCCCGTCGACATGAACCCCGAGCGCGCTGCCGGCCTCAAGGCTGAAGAAAAAGCCTTCTCCCAGCGGCTCCAGGAGCAAGGCAAATGGCGCCACCTGTGGCGCATCGCCGGGCTGTACGCCAACTACAGCGTGTTCGATGTCGACAGCGTGCAGGAACTGCATGACCTGTTGATGCAACTGCCGCTTTATCCTTACATGGCCATCGAAGTGAATGCCCTGTGCCGGCATCCATCGTCGATCCGTGAGGATGATCGCTGAGTCTGTTTTTTCACCTAATAATTACAAGATGAGGATTGCACCATGTCCATCCGACTTTCCCAGACTGCTCATGCCCAACAGTTTCTCGAAGAAGCCAGCGGTAACCTTAACGACGGCGGCAACCCACGGGCCAAGGCGCTGATCTACCGGATCCTGCGGGACACGGTGAACATCATCGAAGACCTGGAAGTGACTCCGGAAGAGTTCTGGAAGGCGGTCAACTACCTCAACGAACTGGGCAAGAACCAGGAAGCCGGCTTGCTCGCGGCAGGCCTGGGCCTGGAGCATTACCTGGACATGCTGATGGACGCGGCGGACGAGGAAGCCGGCAAGTCCGGCGGCACCCCGCGCACCATCGAAGGCCCGCTGTATGTGGCCGGTGCGCCGCTGTCCAAGTTCGAGGCGCGGCTGGACGACGGGCAGGACCCGGGCGTGCCGCTGTTCATGCAGGGCCAGGTGCGCGACACCAATGGCAAGCCGTTGGCGGGGGCGATTGTCGATGTATGGCAGGCCAATACCGGTGGTACGTATTCGTGGTTTGACAGCACGCAGTCGGAGTTCAACCTGCGTCGGCGAATCGAGACCGATGCCCAGGGCAACTACCGTTTTCGCAGCATCGTGCCGTCGGGGTATGGCTGCCCGCCGACCGGGCCGACCCAGCAGTTGCTGGACCAGTTGGGGCGCCATGGCCAGCGGCCGGCGCATATCCACTTCTTCATCTCGGCGCCGGGCCATCGGCACCTGACCACGCAGATCAACCTGTCGGATGACCCGTACCTGCATGATGATTTTGCCTATGCGACGCGGGATGAGTTGATCGCCGAAATTCGCTTCAGCGAGGACGCAAACCTGGCAAAGGAATTTGGTGTGGAAGGGCAGTTTGCGCAGATTGATTTTGACTTTGAGTTGCAGCCTGCGGCGGCGCCTGTCGAACAGAAACGTATGCAACGAGTTCGCGCGCTCGAAGACTGAACGCGGTAAAAAAATGTGGGAGCGGGCTTGCTCGCGAATGCGGTGGATCAGTCAATATTTCCGGTTACTGACACTCCGCCTT
>NZ_JBSVWQ010000367.1:0-3455 GCF_054071215.1 Pseudomonas sp. SDO5522_S412
GCGCTGTATCAGTCGCCGGATGCATTCACTGACACACCGCTTTCGCGAGCAAACCCGCTCCCACAGTTGACCGAGTTGTTTGCACTCACACCTTATGACTGGAAATCCACTATGAAAAAAACATTGCTCAGCCACCCAGTCAAAGCACTGGCTCTCGCCCTCGGATTGTTCAGCTCGGCGGTATTCGCCGCTGACGCACCGTTGAAAGTCGGCACCACCGCCGCCTTCGCCATTCCCCTGGAAGCCGCCGTCGAAGAGGCCGGCAAACAGGGTTTGAAAGTCGAACTGGTGGAATTCACCGACTGGATCGCACCCAACGTCAGCCTGGCAGCCGGCGATATCGACGTGAACTACTTCCAGCACATCCCGTTTTTGGAAAACGCCAAGGCCGCTGCAGGCTTTGACCTGGTGCCGTACGCGCCGGGCATCATCAACAACGTCGGGCTGTATTCGAAGAAGTACAAGAGCATCAACGACCTGCCCCAGGGCGCCAGCGTGGCGATTGCCAACGACCCGATCAACAGCGGTCGCGGCTTGCAACTGCTGGCCAAGGCCGGCTTGATCACGCTCAAGCCGGGCGTGGGCTACAAGGCCACTGAAGAAGACATCGTCACCAACCCGAAGAAGATCAAGATCCTGCAAGTCGAAGCCGTGCAACTGGTGCGCGCTTATGACGACGCCGACCTGGTGCAGGGCTACCCGGCGTATATCCGCCTGTCCAAGACCTTCGATGCCGAGTCGGCGCTGCTGTTCGACGGCCTCGACCACCCGGAATACGTGATCCAGTTCGTGGTCCAGCCCAAGAGCAAAACCGACCCGCGGGTGATCAAGTTCGTCGACATCTACCAGCACTCGCCGGTGGTACGCGCCGCGTTGGATAAATCCCTTGGCAAGCTCTACCAAGTGGGCTGGGAAGATAAAAAATGACCGCCGCCCACTCTCAACTGCGCGACCTGGGCCTGCCGCCCAGGGACGCCGAGCAGACAGAACTGCACCCGGACCTGAACCGCGCGCACGTGCGCTTTATCAACCTGGGCAAGACCTATGACGGCCAATCCGTGCCCGCCCTGCAAGGCATCGACCTGGCGATCCAGCGCGGCGAAGTCTTCGGCATCATCGGCCGCAGCGGCGCCGGCAAGTCGTCGCTGATCCGCACCATCAACCGCCTGGAACAACCGAGCAGCGGCCGGGTATTGATTGACCAGGTGGACATCGGCGACTTCGACGAAGACCGCCTGGTCGCCCTGCGCCGACGCATCGGCATGATCTTCCAGCACTTCAACCTGATGTCGGCCAAGACTGTGTGGCAGAACGTCGAACTGCCGTTGAAAGTCGCAGGCGTGCCCAAGGAGCAGCGCGAGAAGAAGGTGCGTGAACTGCTGGAATTGGTCGGTTTGCAGGATAAGCACCAGGCTTACCCGGCCCAGCTGTCCGGCGGGCAGAAACAGCGGGTGGGCATCGCCCGCTCACTGGTGCATGACCCACAGATTCTGTTGTGCGACGAAGCCACTTCGGCGCTCGACCCTGAGACCACGCAATCCATCCTCGGCCTGCTGCGGGAGATCAACAAACGCCTGGGCTTGACCATCGTGCTGATCACCCACGAAATGGCCGTGATTCGCGAAATCTGCGACCGCGTGGTGGTGCTGGAACACGGCCATGTGGTCGAGCAAGGTCCGGTGTGGGAAGTGTTCGGCAACCCGCAGCATGAGGTCAGTAAAACCCTGCTGGCGCCGCTGCAACATGGCCTGCCTGAAGAGTTGCAAAGCCGCCTGCAGGCCAATCCGACCTCAAAGGACGCCGCCGTGGTGCTGCGCTTGCAACTGACTGGCAGTGCCGAAGACGAACCCGATCTTGCTGCGTTGTTCAGCGCCCTCGGCGGGCGCGTGCGCTTGCTGCAAGGCGGTGTGGAACGCATCCAGGGCCACGCCTTGGGGCAATTGCTGCTGGCGGTGAGCGGCTCGTCCCTGACCGCCGTAGAACTGCGCAGCCGCGCCGGGCGCTGGGCACAACAGGTGGAGGTGCTGGGCTATGTGGTTTGATCGTTTATTGCAGGGCGCCATCGACACACTGTTGATGGTCGGAGTGTCGTCGTTGATTGCATTGCTGGTGGGGATTCCGCTGGCGGTGTTCCTGGTGACCAGCGACAAGGGCGGCATCTATCAGGCGCCTGCCTTGAATCGGGTGCTGGGGGCGTTCGTTAACCTGTTCCGCTCGATCCCGTTTTTGATTTTGATGGTGGCGCTGATT
The DNA here is from genome assembly GCF_054071215.1 of Pseudomonas sp. SDO5522_S412. NCBI lineage: Bacteria > Pseudomonadati > Pseudomonadota > Gammaproteobacteria > Pseudomonadales > Pseudomonadaceae > Pseudomonas > Pseudomonas sp. SDO5522_S412. Next base: position 2,251 of record NZ_JBSVWQ010000367.1, read on the forward strand.
CCGTTCACCCGGTTGATCGTCGGCACCACCTATGGCGTGTGGGCGGCGGTGGTGCCGTTGACCATCGCGGCCACGCCGTTCTTTGCGCGGATCGCCGAAGTCAGCTTGCGCGAAGTCGATCACGGCTTGATCGAAGCGGCGCAAGCCATGGGTTGCCGGCGCTGGCATATCGTCTGGCATGTGCTGCTGCCGGAGGCGCTGCCGGGGATTGTCGGCGGGTTCACGATTACCCTGGTGACGATGATCAACTCCTCGGCCATGGCCGGCGCAATTGGCGCCGGTGGGCTGGGGGATATTGCCTATCGCTATGGCTATCAGCGTTTTGACACGCAGATCATGCTCACCGTGATTGTGCTGCTGGTGATCCTGGTAGCGGTGATTCAGTTGGGCGGCGATCGGTTGGCCAGGGTTCTGAACAAGAGGTGAGGTATAGTCGGGCCATCTCAGCGCCCGGTATAACCTGCCATGAAACTCGCCCCCGACGACCTCGACCAGATCACCTCCACCACCCTTGGCCACTACAACAAAGTGGCCGAGGATTTTCGTGAAGGCACCCGCGATCACGATGTGAGCCAGAACATTGATGCGTTGCTGCGGCATATCCAGGGCGACGCACCGTTTACCGTGCTGGACTTCGGCTGCGGGCCGGGGCGGGATTTGCAGACGTTTACCCGCATGGGCCACATCGCGGTGGGGCTCGATGGTTCGGAGCGCTTTGCACAGATGGCCCGGGAAGACAGCGGCTGTGAAGTGCTGCAACAGGACTTCCTGAAGCTGGATTTGCCGGCCGGCCGTTTCGACGGGATCTTCGCCAATGCGGTGCTGTTTCATATTCCCAAGCAGGAACTGCCGCGCATTCTTGGGCAGTTGCATGGGGCGTTGAAGGTCGGTGGAGTGTTGTTCAGCTCAAACCCTCGGGGTGAAAACCAGGAGGGCTGGAATGGGCCGCGGTATGGCTCGTATCACGACTTGCAGGCGTGGCAGGAATTGCTGACGGCTGCGGGGTTTGTGGAGTTGGAGCATTACTACCGGCCAGCGGGATTGCCTCGGGAACAACAGCCGTGGCTGGCGAGTGTGTGGCGCAAGCTGTAGGTCTTTGTTGTTTGGGCTTACGCCTTCGCGAGCAAGCCCGCTCCCACATTTTGGAATGCATTTCCCTGTGGGAGCGGGCTTGCTCGCGAAGGACTCACAGCCGCCACTAATCC
>NZ_JBSVWQ010000368.1:0-3450 GCF_054071215.1 Pseudomonas sp. SDO5522_S412
CCCAAAATCTTGGGAGCGCTGCGCACTCCAGCGGGAGCAAGCTCCCTCGCCACAGAAGCTCCCCTGCCACAAAAAATCGGCTCGCTATAGCCGTATCAGACCGCGGCAGGCCGCAGCGAATAGGTCTTCAGCTGATGGGCAAAGTCCCGCAGTGATTGAATCCCGCTCGCCTCGGCCTCGTGCACCCATTCCTTGATCGCCGCCAGCATGTCGTGGCCGTTGGTGCTGGTTTTCAGCCAGATCTGTTGCAGCGCCAGGCGCTTCTCGTAGATCACTTTCAGGGCCTGGCTGTGTTCCAGCATGCTCTGGATGCGCACGTGGTGGCGGTCATCCAGCAGGCTGGTCTCCCGCGACAGCAGGCGCTTGGCGCGATGGAATTGGTGGCGCACCGAGTGATCGACCTTTTCCAGTTCCTGCTTGACCAGCGGGCCAATCACCAACTTGCGGTACTGGGCCATGATCTGGAAGCGGTTGTTGAGGATCGCCATCGCGGTGTCCATGTCCAGGCTGCCCTTGCCTTCGACCCGGTGGGCGATCGGCGCGACCCGTTGCACCTTGGCCAGGCGCAGGAAGCTGAACACTTTGATCCAGGCCCAGCCCAGGTCGAACTCCCACTTCTTCACCGACAGCTTGGCGGAGTTGGGGTAGGTGTGGTGGTTGTTATGCAGCTCTTCGCCACCCACGATGATGCCCCAGGGAATCAGGTTGGTCGCCGCGTCGCGGCATTCGAAGTTGCGGTAGCCGATGGCATGACCCAGGCCGTTGATTACGCCGGCAGCCCAGAACGGGATCCACATCATCTGGATGGCCCAGATGGTGATGCCGATGGTGCCGAACAGCAGCAGGTCGATCACGCCCATGATCGCCACGCCCAGCAGCGGGTACGGGGTGTAGAGCTTGCGCTCGATCCAGTCTTCCGGGCAGTTCTTGCCGTAGATGCGCAGGGTCTCGGGGTTCTCGGCTTCGGCGCGATACAGCTCGGCGCCTTTGCGCAGCACGGTGGACAGGCCCTTGATCACCGGGCTGTGGGGATCGTCGACGGTTTCGCACTTGGCGTGGTGTTTGCGGTGGATAGCGGTCCACTCGCGGGTGTTCTGCGCCGTGGTGAGCCACAGCCAGAAGCGGAAGAAGTGTTTCAGGCCAGCATTGAGCTCCAGGGAGCGGTGGGCTGAATAGCGGTGCAGATAGACCGTGACCCCGACAATGGTCACGTGGGTCATCAACAGAGTGACTGCCACCAGTTGCCAGGCCGACAAGTCAAGAAAACCGTTGTACCACATAGGCTGTATGGCCCTCAGATAAAGAAAAAACCAGCTTGCGCATTATCACTAAGCCTACAGATAAAACCAGCCGCCCTTTCAGATAGGAGTGACTGGATGTTTCTTATTCTATAATCCGTAACCTTTGTAGGGCGAATCTGGTTTTTTAGTAAGGATTACTGAACATATGCTGTTTTCATACCGAGGTGCCCTGCGTGCCGGGCTGATGTACCTGCTGGTTTCGATTGTGTGGATTCAGCTCAGCCATCAGGTATTGATCAACTTTATCGATGAACCCGTGGAGCTGGGCCACTGGCTTCAGATACGCGGTTACCTGTGGGTCAGCCTCAGTGCCCTGGCGATCTACCTGCTCTGCGCGCACTTTGCCCGGGCGAACCTGATCCAGCAGCCACTGAAGGAAAACCGCGAGCGCCTGCGCCAGGCCGCCGCCGTGTTCGATTGCACCCGCGAAGGGGTGCTGGTCACCGATGCCCAGGGGCTGATTGTTCACGTCAACCGGGCCTTTATCGAAATCACCGGCTACCAGTGCGAAGACGTGCTGGGGCGCCAGCCGAGCCTGTTCAAGTCCGGGCGCCACTCGGCCAGTTTCTACCAGGCGATGTTCGAGACGCTGGAACGTGACGGTGAATGGAGCGGTGAAATCTGGAACCGCCGTAAAAGCGGCGAAATCTACCCACAGTGGCAGACCATCCGGGTGATCCGTGATGAGCAGGGCCATATCAGCCACTACGTCGCGGTGTTCTCCGATATCAGCGCCATCAAGCACTCCGAGAGCGAGTTGGCGCACCTGGCCCATCACGACCCGCTGACCGACCTGCCCAACCGCCTGCTGTTCACCGATCGTGCCGAACAGGCCCTGGCCTCCGCGCAGATCCATAAACGTGGCTGCGCCTTGCTGCTGCTCGACCTCGACCATTTCAAGATCATCAACGACAGCCTCGGCCATAACGTCGGCGACCAGTTGCTCAAGGCCGTCGGCGAGCGCCTGCAAGGCCTGTTCGGCCCCGGCGTGACCCTGGCGCGCCTGGGCGGTGACGAGTTCGCGGTGCTGGCGGAAAGTTGTCCACAGGTGGGCCAGGCCGCCGCCCTGGCGCAACGTATTCTCGACGCGATGAAAGAACCGGTCATCTTCGACGGCCATCAACTGTTTATCAGCGTGAGCATCGGGATCAGCCTGTTCCCCAGCGACGCGCTGAGCGCCGAGCAACTGCTGCGCAACGCCGACTCCGCGTTGTTCAAGGCCAAGAGCGCCGGCCGCGAAGGCTATGCCTTGTACACCGAAGAGCTTACCGCCCACGCCCAGCACCGCGTGGAAATGGCCGGTGAACTGCGCCGCGCGCTGGATCAGCAGGAGCTGCGGGTTTACTACCAGCCAGTGCACGACCTGCAAGACAGCCGAATGATCGGCGTCGAAGCCCTGGTGCGCTGGCAGCACCCGGAGCGCGGGCTGGTGCCGCCGGGGGAATTCATCCCGATTGCCGAGCGCACCGGACTGATTGCCGACATCGACGCCTGGGTCATGGACCAGGCCTGCCGCCAGATGTGCCAATGGCTGGCAGACGGCGCACCGCTGACGTTTCTCGCGGTGAATGTGTCCAGCCGCCTGTTTGCCCGGCGTGAGCTGTATGAGCAAGTAGCCAAGGTGCTGCACGACACGGGGCTGGATCCGGCGCTTTTAGAGCTGGAAGTCACCGAAAGCGCGGTGATGGAAGACCCGGAAGTCGCCCTTGAGCAAATGCATCGCCTGCGTGAGCTCGGCTTGCGCCTGGCCATCGACGACTTTGGCACCGGTTATTCATCGCTGCTGCGGCTCAAGCGCTTGCCGGTGCAGAAGCTCAAGATCGACCAGGGTTTTGTCGCCGGGTTGCCATGGGATGAAGACGATGCGGCGATTGTGCGGGTAGTGATCGCGTTGGCGCAGAGCATGGGCATGCAGGTGCATGCCGAGGGCATCGAGCAGGTTGAGCAGGCGCGGTTTCTATTGGAACAGCGCTGTGACCTGGGCCAGGGGTACTGGTTTGGTCGGCCGATGCCGGCCAGTGAGCTGGATTGGGCGAGGGCGCCGACCATTCGTTAACCACCGCCTGTCCTGATTTCAAACAGGGCCAAAATGTGGGAGCGGGCTTGCTCGCGAAGGCGGTGGGTCAGTCAGCAAATCTGTCACTGACCC
>NZ_JBSVWQ010000369.1:0-3407 GCF_054071215.1 Pseudomonas sp. SDO5522_S412
GCGGTGTGTCAGTCAATACATGTTTGGCTGGTACACCGTATTCGCGAGCAAGCCCGCTCCCACCTTTGGACCGGGTTCACATCAAATCAGAATTAACCCGCCAACCCGACGAACATGTCCTGCACGTCATCATGGTTGTCCAGGCCTTCCAGGAAGGCTTCGACTTCAGCCATCTGCTCATCGCTCAAACCGCTCACCGGGTTCTTCGCGATGTAGCCGAGCTTGGCCGACAGCACGGTGAAACCTTGCTCCGGCAAGGCTTTCTGCACGGCGTCCAGGTCAGTGGTCTCGGTGATGAACAAGGTCGTGCCCTCTTCTTCGCCTGCCTCGAAATCCTGGGCACCGGCCTCAATCGCGGCCATTTCCGGATCGGCTTCCGGGCTGTCCGGCGAGGCTTCGATCAGGCCCACATGGTTGAAGTCCCAGGCCACGGAGCCGGACGCGCCGAGTTGCCCCTTGCGGAACGCCACGCGGATTTCCGCCACGGTGCGGTTGATGTTGTCGGTCACGCATTCAACGATCAGCGGCACCTGGTGCGGGGCAAAACCTTCGTAGGTTACGCGGTGGTATTGCACGGTCTCACCGAGCAGACCGGCGCCTTTCTTGATCGCGCGTTCCAGGGTTTCCTTGGGCATCGACGCCTTTTTGGCCTGCTCCACCACCAGGCGCAAGTGTGCGTTGGTGGCGGTGTCGGCACCGTTGCGGGCGGCAATGGTGATCTCTTTCACCAGCTTGCCGAAGATCTTGCCCTTGGCATTGGATGCCGCTTCTTTATGTTTGACTTTCCACTGTGCGCCCATGACTCACTCTCTTCTGTCCATCGCGCCGAAACGTCTACTGGCCGGCGCTTTGGGGGCAGAGTTTATAGCGCTGAAACACTCTAATCCACCAAAAAACCGGCCATGCCCCTCAGGTCCGCAAGGGATTGATGGCGCGTTCACGGTCGGGCACGAAGTCACCCACCTGCGCCAGCACCGCCGGCCTGGCGTTCCAGTACGGCATCAACACCAGGGAGGAAAACAGCGCGGCACCGGCAAACACGATAAACACCGTGACGGTGTCGAAGTAGCCCGGCAGCAAGCCGCCAAGGATCGCCCCCACCGAACCGCAGCCGTTGACGAACCCCGCCGCCGTCGCGCCGGCCTTGGCGGTGCCGAAGTCGATGGCGGCGGTGCTGCTGATCATCGAGTCCGGCCCGTACAGGGTCAGGCCCATCACAAACAGCAGCGCCATCACCAGCGCCACACTGCCGGTGTGCAAGGCGCCCATGAACAACGCCAGGGCCACGGTCAGCGCCAGCAGGCTGAGGACACAGGCCGGCATGCGCCGGGCGCCGAACAGTTTGTCGGACGCCATGCCGATCATGATCGGCCCCAGCAACCCCGCCAGCTCGAACGCCGTCGGCACAATCGCTGCGCCGACCTTGCCCACCGACGGCATCTGCTCATACACAATCACCGGCCCCCACAACAGGATCGCGTAACGCGCCGGTTTCAACAGAAAGTACGCCAGCCCCAGGGTCAACACCGTGCGGTTGCGCAAAATGGCCCGCAGCGGCTCCAGCACACTGGCGTTCTTCTCGGCGGCAGTCTGTTCCGGTTCCGGCTCCACTGCCGGTAACCCCACATCCTGTGGCGTGTTGCGCTGGAAAATGAAAAACAGCACCGCGACCACGAAGACCACAGCCGCACTGGAGATAAATGCCGCATGCCAGGTGCCGATCAGCGTATACGCCCACCATCCGGCAAACGGCGACGCCACCAGGCCACCAAAGGCGTAGCACGAGCTCCATAAACCCAGCACCCGGCCACGCTGCTGCGCCGGGAAGAAACTGCCAAGGTTCTTGCACAGCCCGGACCAGCCGGTGGACTGGGCCAGGCCCTGGATCAACATGCACGTGACAAAGATCGGTAACGTGGCAAACGTGCCCATCACCAGGGCGGCGGCGGCTGAAATCAGCAACCCGCCGAGTACCACCACACGCGGCCCGAAACGGTCGGCGAGCATGCCCCAGGTGAATTGGCCAACGGCGTAGGCCGCCAGGTAAATGCCATCCAGGTTGGCCATCATCATCTTGTCCAGCGGGAAACTCGGGTCGTCGACGATCCCCAGCTTGGCCACCGAAAAAGCCTTGCGGGTGAAATAGAAGGCCGCGTACGCCAGCCAGGTGATGGCGAAAATCTGCACGCGCCAACGCTTGATGTTACTCAAGGGAGTATTCATGGTGGTTCTGACCTCGGGTGTGAGTGTGCCGGCAGAATGAAAAGCAAACGCCTGTATTTTTATTGTTGAGCACTGCAGTACCGGCGCTTGGAGGGGCGCGGTATTGGTCAGATGAGTCCCGCTGGTGAGCACGCAGAAGACCCATGGCCGCCGAAGGTGTAGGACTCGACCTACGGCGACTGGGGCTATCAAAGCAATGGCTGACTAATAGGTAAAATCGATTTATCGTATTTCAAATATAAGCTGAGCTTGTAAGAGGATTCGCGATGTCGGTGTCTCACGCGCAACTCAAAGCCTTCCATGCGGTGGCCGTACACGGCAGTTTTACCCACGCCGCCGAACGCTTGTTCCTCAGCCAGCCGGCCATTTCCGATCAGGTGCGCAAGCTTGAGGAACGTTTCGGCGTGCTGCTGTTTCATCGCAACAAACGTTCGGTGCGCTTGACAGACCTCGGCGAGCGCCTGTTGAGCATCACCCAGCGTCTGTTTGCCGTCGCGGCGGAAGCCGAAGAGCTGTTGCAGGATTCCCGCGCCTTGCAAACCGGCACCCTGACACTCGCGGTGGACGCCCCGGTGCATGTGCTGCCGCAGATCGCGCGCTTCTGCCAGTTGTACCCGGGCATCAGCGTGAAGATCGAAACCGGCAACACCGATGAATCACTGTTTCGCCTGTACAACTACCAGGCCGACCTCGCGCTGCTGGGGCGCGATGTGGACGACGAGCGGCTGCTGTCACTGCCGCTGCCCGATGACCAATTGCTCGCGTTTGTCGCCCGCAACCACCCGTGGGCGGGCCGCGAGTCGATCTGCCTGGCGGACCTGGACGATACGCCGCTGGTGTTGCGGGAAATCGGCTCGGTGACCCGCCAGACCCTGGAGCAGGAAATGCACCAGGCCGGGCTGCGCATTCGCCCGGCGATCCAGGTGGAAGGCCGCGAAGCCGCGCGGGAAGCGGTGGTGGTGGGGATTGGCGTGGGGGTGGTGTCGGCTGCGGAGTTTGGCGCAGATTCGCGGGTGTATGCGATGCCGATCCGTGATTGTACGCAGCGGATGAAGGAAACACTGGTGTGCTTGAAGGAGCAGAGTTCGCGGCGGGTGGTGGCGACTTTTCTGGAGATTGTGCGGGAAAGTTTGCGGTGAAGTTGAGGGCCCCTTCGCGAGCAAGCCCGCTCCCACAGTTGACCG
>NZ_JBSVWQ010000370.1:0-3404 GCF_054071215.1 Pseudomonas sp. SDO5522_S412
GGGGCCATAGCTCAGCTGGGAGAGCGCCTGCCTTGCACGCAGGAGGTCAACGGTTCGATCCCGTTTGGCTCCACCACTACTGCTTCTGTCTTGAAAGCTTAGAAATGAGCATTCCATCGATATGATGGTGAATGTTGATTTCTAGTCTTTGATTAGATCGTTCTTTAAAAATTTGGGTATGTGATAGAAAGATAGACTGAACGTTACTTTCACTGGTAACGGATCAGGCTAAGGTAAAATTTGTAAGTAATTGCGAATTTTCGGCGAATGTCGTCTTCACAGTATAACCAGATTGCTTGGGGTTATATGGTCAAGTGAAGAAGCGCATACGGTGGATGCCTTGGCAGTCAGAGGCGATGAAAGACGTGGTAGCCTGCGAAAAGCTTCGGGGAGTCGGCAAACAGACTTTGATCCGGAGATGTCTGAATGGGGGAACCCAGCCATCATAAGATGGTTACCTTACACTGAATACATAGGTGTATGGAGCGAACCAGGGGAACTGAAACATCTAAGTACCCTGAGGAAAAGAAATCAACCGAGATTCCCTTAGTAGTGGCGAGCGAACGGGGACTAGCCCTTAAGTGGCTTTGAGATTAGCGGAACGCTCTGGAAAGTGCGGCCATAGTGGGTGATAGCCCTGTACGCGAAAATCTCTTAGTCATGAAATCGAGTAGGACGGAGCACGAGAAACTTTGTCTGAATATGGGGGGACCATCCTCCAAGGCTAAATACTACTGACTGACCGATAGTGAACTAGTACCGTGAGGGAAAGGCGAAAAGAACCCCGGAGAGGGGAGTGAAATAGATCCTGAAACCGTATGCGTACAAGCAGTGGGAGCAGACTTTGTTCTGTGACTGCGTACCTTTTGTATAATGGGTCAGCGACTTATTTTCAGTGGCGAGCTTAACCGAATAGGGGAGGCGTAGCGAAAGCGAGTCTTAATAGGGCGTCTAGTCGCTGGGAATAGACCCGAAACCGGGCGATCTATCCATGGGCAGGTTGAAGGTTGGGTAACACTAACTGGAGGACCGAACCGACTACCGTTGAAAAGTTAGCGGATGACCTGTGGATCGGAGTGAAAGGCTAATCAAGCTCGGAGATAGCTGGTTCTCCTCGAAAGCTATTTAGGTAGCGCCTCATGTATCACTGTAGGGGGTAGAGCACTGTTTCGGCTAGGGGGTCATCCCGACTTACCAAACCGATGCAAACTCCGAATACCTACAAGTGCCGAGCATGGGAGACACACGGCGGGTGCTAACGTCCGTCGTGAAAAGGGAAACAACCCAGACCGTCAGCTAAGGTCCCAAAGTTATGGTTAAGTGGGAAACGATGTGGGAAGGCTTAGACAGCTAGGAGGTTGGCTTAGAAGCAGCCACCCTTTAAAGAAAGCGTAATAGCTCACTAGTCGAGTCGGCCTGCGCGGAAGATGTAACGGGGCTCAAACCATACACCGAAGCTACGGGTATCACCTTCGGGTGATGCGGTAGAGGAGCGTTCTGTAAGCCTGTGAAGGTGAGTTGAGAAGCTTGCTGGAGGTATCAGAAGTGCGAATGCTGACATGAGTAACGATAATGGGTGTGAAAAACACCCACGCCGAAAGACCAAGGTTTCCTGCGCAACGTTAATCGACGCAGGGTTAGTCGGTCCCTAAGGCGAGGCTGAAAAGCGTAGTCGATGGAAAACAGGTTAATATTCCTGTACTTCTGGTTATTGCGATGGAGGGACGGAGAAGGCTAGGCCAGCTTGGCGTTGGTTGTCCAAGTTTAAGGTGGTAGGCTGGAATCTTAGGTAAATCCGGGATTCTAAGGCCGAGAGCTGATGACGAGTTATCTTTTAGATGACGAAGTGGTTGATGCCATGCTTCCAAGAAAAGCTTCTAAGCTTCAGGTAACCAGGAACCGTACCCCAAACCGACACAGGTGGTTGGGTAGAGAATACCAAGGCGCTTGAGAGAACTCGGGTGAAGGAACTAGGCAAAATGGCACCGTAACTTCGGGAGAAGGTGCGCCGGTGAGGGTGAAGGACTTGCTCCGTAAGCTCATGCCGGTCGAAGATACCAGGCCGCTGCGACTGTTTATTAAAAACACAGCACTCTGCAAACACGAAAGTGGACGTATAGGGTGTGACGCCTGCCCGGTGCCGGAAGGTTAATTGATGGGGTTAGCTAACGCGAAGCTCTTGATCGAAGCCCCGGTAAACGGCGGCCGTAACTATAACGGTCCTAAGGTAGCGAAATTCCTTGTCGGGTAAGTTCCGACCTGCACGAATGGCGTAACGATGGCGGCGCTGTCTCCACCCGAGACTCAGTGAAATTGAAATCGCTGTGAAGATGCAGTGTATCCGCGGCTAGACGGAAAGACCCCGTGAACCTTTACTATAGCTTTGCACTGGACTTTGAATTTGCTTGTGTAGGATAGGTGGGAGGCTTTGAAGCGTGGACGCCAGTTCGCGTGGAGCCAACCTTGAAATACCACCCTGGCAACTTTGAGGTTCTAACTCAGGTCCGTTATCCGGATCGAGGACAGTGTATGGTGGGTAGTTTGACTGGGGCGGTCTCCTCCTAAAGAGTAACGGAGGAGTACGAAGGTGCGCTCAGACCGGTCGGAAATCGGTCGTAGAGTATAAAGGCAAAAGCGCGCTTGACTGCGAGACAGACACGTCGAGCAGGTACGAAAGTAGGTCTTAGTGATCCGGTGGTTCTGTATGGAAGGGCCATCGCTCAACGGATAAAAGGTACTCCGGGGATAACAGGCTGATACCGCCCAAGAGTTCATATCGACGGCGGTGTTTGGCACCTCGATGTCGGCTCATCACATCCTGGGGCTGAAGCCGGTCCCAAGGGTATGGCTGTTCGCCATTTAAAGTGGTACGCGAGCTGGGTTTAGAACGTCGTGAGACAGTTCGGTCCCTATCTGCCGTGGACGTTTGAGATTTGAGAGGGGCTGCTCCTAGTACGAGAGGACCGGAGTGGACGAACCTCTGGTGTTCCGGTTGTCACGCCAGTGGCATTGCCGGGTAGCTATGTTCGGAATAGATAACCGCTGAAAGCATCTAAGCGGGAAACTAGCCTCAAGATGAGATCTCACTGGAACCTTGAGTTCCCTGAAGGGCCGTCGAAGACTACGACGTTGATAGGTTGGGTGTGTAAGCGCTGTGAGGCGTTGAGCTAACCAATACTAATTGCCCGTGAGGCTTGACCATATAACACCCAAGCAATTTGCGTCGAAGAGACCAGATTGCGGTGTGTGAAGACGAAACGAACCGAAAGTTCGAGATCTTGCAAAACACCGAAAGCTATCACATACCCAATTTGCTGAAGCGAGGCCAACTGGCCACGACTCAGTACCCGAATTTCTTGACGACCATAGAGCATTGGAACCACCTGATCCCATCCCGAACTCAG
>NZ_JBSVWQ010000371.1:0-3383 GCF_054071215.1 Pseudomonas sp. SDO5522_S412
GCGGTGGATCAGTCAATACATCTGGTGACTGACACTCCGCATTCGCGAGCAAGCCCGCTCCCACATTTTGATCTGCGTTGTTGCGTCTACCGTGCTCGCAGCCGCCCCGGCGCCTCACCGTAGGTTTCCTTGAATTTCTTGCTGAACGCCGCCTGGGATTGATACCCCGCCTGAGCGGCAATATCCGTCAGGCTCAGCCGCGACTGATGCAGCAGGTTGAACGCCAGCTCCATGCGCAACTGCGTCAGCAACACCCACGGCGACACGCCCGCCACTTTGACAAACCCACGCATGAACGTCGCCCTGGACATCGACGCGGCGCTGGCCAGGCTGTCGATGGTCCACTCATGCCCAGGATCCGCCAGCATCGCCTGCCAGGCCTTGCCCAGGCGTTTGTCGGTCAACAAGGCAAAGGTGCCCGCCACCGGCGCTTGCTGCGTCAGCCATGCCCGCAGGATCAGGGTGAACAACGCCGACGACAGCGCATCAATGAAAAACCGCGCCCCCAGCCGCTGCCCGTCCGCCTCGCTGCGCAGCAGTGCGATCAATGCCGCCAGCTGCCCATCGGCCTGCCATTGCCGGCTGGACACCACCAGGTAGTCCGGCAACGCACTGAACAGCAACGACTGGCGGTTGTAGCGAAAGCTGCCGCAGAGCATGTCCACGTCCGGCTGCTCACCGCCCAGGCGATGGATCGTCAGCAAGCCGCCTTCGATCACGGTCTGCGCCACCGGCTTTACCCGCGCGCCCTGGCTGCGCACCAGGTGCGTCGCGCCACCGGGCATCAACAGGATGTCGCCCTCCTCCAACGTCACCTGCTGCCCGCCGGACAATTCGGCGCGGCAGGTGCCCGCCAGCACAATGTGGTACGGCGCCACGCCCAGCGGCTCGGGCTCGTGGTCCATGGCCCAGGCGCCCTGGAACTGGCAACGCAGGTCTAGGCTGCCCCGCAGGTTGGCCAACGCGATGAGGGTGTCGATGGAGTTCATTTGCGAGCATCGGTCAAAAAGGTGAGTGGATCGAACAAAAGCGCCAAACCTGAACCGCGCACACTGGCTTCACACCCAACCCGTTCAGGAGTTAACACGATGTTCAATAACTGGTCCGACTTGCTGCCTACCGTGAAGAAAGCCTTTGGCGCGCTGGGCAAGAGCAACCCGAAGATGGTCAAAGCCTACATGGCGCTGGGGGAAGCAGCCGAGGAAAATGACGTCCTGGATGCCAAGACCCGCGAGCTGATTTCCATCGCCGTGGCCATCACCACCCGCTGTGACGGCTGTATCGGCGTGCATGCCGACGCGGCAATCAAGGCCGGCGCCACCCGCGAAGAAGTGGCCGCGACCCTGGCCACCGCAATCTCGCTGAATGCCGGCGCGGCGTATATCTACTCGCTGCGCGCCCTGGAAGCCTATGACACGCTCAAACCGGCGCCGCAAAATTAAGCCGGAATTGTTGCGGCGTCACGCCCAGCCGGCGATTGAACACACTGCGCATGTGCTGGGCATCGCGAAAGCCGCATTGATACGCCACGGTCTTGAGCGGTGCGTGGGTGCTTTCGAGCATCACCCGCGCCGCATCCACCCGCGCCCGCTCGACGAACTCCGCCGGAGTGATCTGCGCTTCCCGGGCAAATACCCGCGAGAAGTTGCGCGCGCTCATGTTGGCGGCTTTGGCCAGGTCGGCGATGGTCAGGTCGCCCGTCAGGTTGGCCAATACATACAGCTGCACCAGCGCCACCGCCGAGGTGGCTTGCGCGTGGGGTGTCAGGAACGGGCTGAACTGCGACTGCCCGCCGGAACGCTGGGTGAACACCACCAGGCGCTTGGCCACGCTGAGGGCGACTTCCGGGCCGTGGTCCTGGGCCAGCAGGTACAGCGACAGGTCGATGCCCGCCGTCACCCCGGCCGAGGTGTAGAGGTTGCCGTCCTGCACATAGAGGCGGTCGGCTTCGACCTGGGCCGATGGGCACAAGCTGGCCAGATCGGCAGCGTCGCCCCAGTGGGTGGTGACGGTGCGCCCGTCCAGCAACCCGGCGCGGGCGAGCATGAAGGCACCGTTGCAGATGGAGCCGAAGCGCTTCGCCCGCGCGCTTGCGTCCCGCAGCCATTGATTGAACACCGGGCCAAAATCCTCGAAGGGCAGCTGCGGCCCGCCGGCCATCAACAGCAAGTCGTAAGGCTCGAGGGCCTCGCTGAAATGCCGGTGTGCCTGCAACGACAAGCCGTTAGAACAGGCCATGTTGCCGTGCCCCAGGCCAATCACCTCCAGCTGGTAATGCGCCTCGGGCGGCAGAAAACGGTTGGCCTCGCAGAACACATCCAGGGGCCCGGTCACGTCCAGTGACTGGACGCCGGGGAAGATCAGGATGGCGACGGTTTTGCCCATGGATAGAAACACCTTTTTCCAACTGAATAAATGCAAAACCCCTGTGGGAGCTGGCTTGCCTGCGATACAGGCGACGCGGTCCATCAGGTATACCGAGGTGATGCTATCGCAGGCAAGCCAGCTCCTACATTTGATCGCGCATAGCCTTGGCGCGATATCGCGGCACATTGGCCGGGATCGCATCCTCGCCGCGATGGCCCCTTCGCGGGCGCGCGACCAGACTGGACTCATCGGCGCCAACCCCGGCGCTTTCTTGAGGAGAACGACCATGAGCACCACCATCGCCGGCATCAAGATCCCGGACAGCGCCCTGGCCAAGGCCACCACCGAATACATCCGCGACATCGAATCCGACCTGCTCTACCACCACTCCCGCCGGGTGTTCCTGTTCGGCGCATTGAGCGGCGAGCGCCAGCAGTTGGCCTATAACCCGGAGTTGCTGTACGTCGGCGCGATGTTCCACGACCTGGGCCTGGTGGAAGGTCACCGCAGTGACGACGAACGCTTTGAAGTGGACGGCGCCAACGCGGCGGCGGACTTTCTCAAGCCTTACGGGTTGAGCGATGACGACATCGAACAGGTGTGGTTGTCCATCGCCCTGCACACCACACCGGGGGTGCCCAAGCACTTGCGTCCAACCGTGGCGCTGGTGACCGCGGGCGTGGAAATGGATGTGCTGGGAATGGAGTACGCGGCGTTTACCAGCGTGCAGCGCGAAGCGGTGGTGCATGCGCATCCACGGGGTGAAGGGTTCAAGGAGTGCATCATCTGCGCGTTTGCCGACGGCCTGCGCCATCGCCCGCAGACCACGTTTGGCAACGTGAAGACCGATGTGCTGGTGGATCAGGAGCCGGGGTTCAAGCCGATGAATTTCGTCGAGGTGATTCGCAAGTCGCCTTGGACTGCTTAACCCGAATTGGAATGCAATCAAAATGTGGGAGCGGGCTTGCTCGCGAAGGCAGTGGATCAGTCAATACATCCGGTGACTGACACTGCGC
>NZ_JBSVWQ010000372.1:0-3343 GCF_054071215.1 Pseudomonas sp. SDO5522_S412
GTGAGCCGCTGTAAGAGCGGAACCCATATCAGCCATCACCCAAATAACGGATATGCCCCCCAATCAGCGAGCCTTCACAGCCTCAACCCAATCCGGATCCAGCCGCGTCTGGTCAGGCTCAATCCCCAACCCCCGCATCTTCTCCAGGTGCTCATCAACCTCGCGCACCAACTGCGCCTGAGAACTCGAATTGGCGTCCAGTTCGTGCATCTGCATCAACCCAAGGTGATAAAACCGCAGCAACTTGATCGCCACCGGATCATTCGCCTTCACCCCGTCAGTCACCTTGTGCATCACATTAGTCACACTCATCAGGCTGCGCTTGAGCTGCCACCCATACACCGCCGGCGCGAACCAGGCCTGGTTCCAGAACGGCCCCCGCACCAGCCCTACGGTAATCAACACCCCGGCAAACACCCCGCCCACATTAAAGCGAAAATTATCCCCCCCAGGCTCACCAAACAGCATCACCGCCAGGCTGGAAAGCACCATCGCCAACACCACAAACAACCCCGCGACTATCAACGTACTGCGTCGCGTCTGCTGGCGAAAAACAATCGGGTCGCACGGTTTGAGCTCAAACATCCAGGGTCAGTCTCCATGGCACAAGTAGGGTTATAACGCCGGCCAGCATCTTCTCATGCTTCACCCGTCGGAGTGACGGTAATCAGGTTGAACGATGGATCAGCGCAATTTCTCTAACCCCTGTAGGCAACCGACCCCCAAGTGAGGTGAACCATGACCCGGTACCAGCAACAGCCGCCCGGCACACCCAACCCCGACCGCACGCCCGGCGAAGAGGAGCGTGACAACGACGCCCTGCGCCCCAACGACCCGGCCGAACGGCAAGACGAAGAAGAGCAGGTCGAGGAAGACCTGGAAAACCTGCACGACAAGGCCCGCCCGCTGTAGACCCGGCGCGCCAAGGAGGTAGTTATGACTAATCGTACAAGCGGCCCGCATTCATCCGAGCATTCCAGCGGCAAGGACGAATTGGGTTTCGACCCCGATTCCCCGGACGTCGCAGACCCACAGGTCGACCCGGTAGGTCCCGCCATTGCCCCGTTGGACAAGCCAGAAAAAACCGGCAAGAAGCCGGCCTATGATCCCCTCGGTGATCTGAAAAAGTGAAACAAGCCCCGCCGTCGTGCGGGGCTTTTTATTCCTCAACCAAGCCGTTTCGGGGCTGTCCATGTCACCTCGGTGATGCCGAACTTCTCCGCCCAGGGACGAGTGGTCTTTTTCACCCGCTCGTGGCCCGGCCGGCCTATCCGCCCCACGTGGGCAATGTCGGCGTCAACGGCCGCCCAATGCCACGCTTCGGCGTTGTTCATGACCTCGGCACGCACCACAAAGGTTTTTGGTTCGCCGTGTAGCAAGTAGTGGATGGTGTAGATCATTGCGGTACTCATGATGCCTCCCTGTCTTGTAGTGAATGGATATAAATCAGTTCAGAAAGGTTCAGAAAGTTTGTGCATCTGAGGACTTGCATTTGATTCAACCCACAATTGGCAAATAACCGCCGTCAGGGTATTAGTGGTGCTTTCGCCACCGACTCCAGGATTGCGTCATGCCAGAGCTGACCCACAGCCGCCTCTACCTGCAACGTCTGGGCTACGACACGCCGCCTCCGCCCACCCTGCAAACCCTGCAGGATCTGCAGTTGCGCCATGTCAGCACCTTCGCGTTTGAAAGCCTGTCGACCCTGCTGCACGCACCGGTGCCGATCGATTTGCCGAGCGTCGAACAAAAAGTCCTGTTCGACGGCCGTGGTGGTTATTGCTACGAGCTGAACCAGCTGTTCCTGGCCTTGTTGCAGGAGTTGGGCTTCGAGGCGCGGGGCATTACCGGCCGTGTGGTGATGGGGGGGCCACCCGATGCACTGACGGCGCGCACCCATCGGCTGAGCCTGGTGACCCTGGACGGCGTGCGTTACATCAGTGATGTCGGCTTTGGTGGCATGGTGCCCACCAGTCCGTTGCAACTGGACACCGATGCCACCCAGGCCACCGCCCATGAACCCTATCGCCTGAGCCTGGACGAGGGCAGCTACACCTTGTGGGCGCAGGTCGCCGGTGAGTGGCGCGGCTTATATGTGTTCGACCTGCAGGTGCAGTCACACTTCGACTACGAGATCGGTAACTGGTACGTCTCCACCCACCCGGATTCGCCGTTCCTCGGCCAGCTGAAAGTCGCACTGATTGGCCCGGGATTTCGCCGCACGCTGAACAACGGGCAGTACGCGATTCACTACCTGGACCGGGCCAGCGAAAAGCGTGCAATCGAGGACGTCGAAGAGTTGCTGAACCTGTTGCAGGCCAGCTTTGGCATTCGCCTGCCGGAGCATCCGCAGTTGCGGTCAATTCTCGGTCGTTTGCTGGCTCACGTCCAAGACGCTTGATATAGAGCCTTCGCTGAACCGTTTTACCTCGAAAAAGGTGCAAATTAATTCGAACCTTTCGCCAAAACGAGGGTTCGAAGCGTTTCCTGAATAATTTGCCACCTGCAATGGAGACGTAAAACGATGTCCAAACTATTCGGAAAGATCCTCAAGAATTCCTCGGTCCTGGCCTTGATCGCGGCACCTGGTGTGGTGTTCGCCGCAGCGCCGACCGACCCGATTTCCACCTTCGGGATCCTCGGCAGCTACAACGACTTCAAACTCGAAGGCGGTAGCCAAAGCGACAAGGACCACATGCCTGAAGCCGGCCTGTTCTATAACTTCGGCAACAAGCTGACGGCTGAATCCGGCTTTATCTACCAGGCCGGTATCGAAGCCAAGTACGGCGAGAAGAGCGACAACAAGCTCAAGGAAGGCCAGGCCGACCTCGACCTCGGCTGGCGTGCCGCGCTGGATGCGCGCAACTTCGTCGACGTGCTGGTGGGTGGCGGCTACAGCTGGACCCGCTACGAGCCGGACTCGGGCGACTACGACATGAAACTCACCAACAAATCGCCGTTCGCCAAGGCGGCCCTGGGCTACAACCACCAGTTCGATGACATGACCATGCGTGTTGAACTGGGCGCCCGCCATACCATCGACGGCCGCGCCAAGCTCAAGGTCGACGGCATCGGCAGCGACACCGTGGACCTCAAGGACCGCACCAACCCGTACGCCGAAGTCAGCCTGCTGATGAACCAGAAAGGCGATCTGCCAGTGATGGCGGGCCTGTACTACACCCGCACCGAGTACAAGCTCGATGACGATTCGTACGTGGCCGACAACACCAAGCTCAAGCGTGACGAGTATGGGTTCAAGGTCGGTATAGCCTTCTAAGCCCACCTCGATTCTAACGGTGGGAGCGGGCTTGCTCGCGAATGCGGTGTATCAGTTAAAAATTTG
>NZ_JBSVWQ010000373.1:0-3298 GCF_054071215.1 Pseudomonas sp. SDO5522_S412
TTCCATTGTAGCGTTTTCAGTACGGGCGGAGGTCGTTTTTGAGGGCGCCGGAGATCAAAGGTGGGAGCGGGCTTGCTCGCGAATGCGGTATGTCAGTGCCGAATGTATTGACTGACCCAACGCATTCGCGAGCAAGCCCGCTCCCACATGTTGATCGCGTGCAGTCAGTCAGGGCTTGTTGGGAATACCGTACTTGCGCAAGCGATGGGCAATGGCGGTGTGGGAGGTTTGCAGGCGGCTCGCCAGCTGGCGCGTGGACGGATAGCTGACATAGAGCTTCTCCAGCAACCCGCGCTCGAAATCCTCCACGGCCTGCTCCAGGCTGTCGACTTCACCATCGTTCTGCCGCGCCACCGAGGTGCCGGCGATGTCCAGGTCGCCGATGTCCACCAGGCTGCTTTCGCAAATGGCCGCGGCGCGGAAGATCACGTTCTGTAATTGCCGCACGTTGCCCGGCCAGCGGTTGCCCAGCAGCGCCGGGTAGGTGCCCGGCGCCAGGCGGCAGACCGGGCGCTGGATCTGCGCGCAGGCCTGCTGCATGAAGTAGCGGGCCAGCAGCAGGATGTCCTGGCCGCGCTCGCGCAGGGGCGGCACTTCGACGTTGAGCACGTTGAGGCGGTAGAACAGGTCTTCGCGGAAGGTGCCTTCGCTGACCATCTTTTCCAGGTCGCGGTGGGTGGCGCTGAGGATCCGCACATTGACCTTCACCTCACGGTCGCCGCCCACCCGGCGGAAGCTGCCGTCGTTGAGAAACCGCAGCAGCTTGGCCTGCAAGTACGGTGACATCTCGCCGATCTCGTCGAGGAACACCGTGCCCTGGTTCGCCAGTTCCATCAGCCCCGGCTTGCCGCCGCGCTGGGCACCGGTGAAGGCTCCGGGGGCGTAGCCGAACAGTTCGCTCTCGGCCAGGTTCTCCGGCAGCGCCGCGCAGTTCAGGGCCAGGAACGGCGCGCTGTGGCGCGCGCTGATGGCGTGGCAGGCACGGGCCACCAGCTCCTTGCCGGTGCCGGTCTCGCCCTGGATCAACAACGGTGCATCCAGCGCCGCCACCCGTTGCGCCCGCGCCTTGAGGGTGCGAATCGCCGGGGACTCGCCCAACAACGCGTCGAAACCTTCGGCGTGGTCATGGTGCAGCGCCGACAGTTGTTCGCCGATGCGGTTGGGTTGGTACAGGGTCAGCAGGGCGCCGGCGTCGGTGATCGGCGTGGCGTCCAGCAGCAGGGTCTGGCCGTTTACGCTGATTTCCCGCAGGGCCAGGCGAAAGCCGTGTTCCAGCAGGGTGGCCAGCAGGGTTGGGTCGTCGAACAGTTCGTTGATGCTTTCCCCGGCGGGTTCACGACCGTACAAGGCGATCAGCGCCGGGTTGGCCAGCAGGATCTTGCCGGCGCTGTCCAGGGCCAGTACCGGGTCGGTCATGGCGGCGAGCAGGGCATCGAGTTGCAGGTGCTGGCGCTGGCCGGGGAGGATGTCGACCACGGTCACGGCTTGCACGCCGCGCACGCTGAACAGTGCATCACGCAGCTCTTCCAGTACCTCGGCACTCAAGGTTGGCGCGTCGATGTAGACGTTGGGCGGAACCATTTCCACCGCATCCAGGTTCAGATTGCGCCCACCGAGCAAGGCCAGGACTTCCTGGGTGATGCCGACGCGGTCGATGAAGCTGACGTGGATACGCATGGGGCTGTTTTTGGTTCTGGCGAGCGAGAGGTGGCAAGTATGCCTTGGAGAAGATAGAGATCAAAATGTGGGAGCGGGCTTGCTCGCGAATGCGGTGTGTCAGTCACCGGATGTATTAGCTGACACACCGCATTCGCGAGCAAGTCGAATCGTCGCACCGCCGCTCCCACATTTGATAGTTGGTGCCTGGGAAATCAGGTTATTCGAGGTGTTCGGGTTTGACCGGATCCCCAGGCTTCACATCCAACTGATGGCGCACATCTTCAAACATCAAATCGTACTGCTTGTGCATCTGGCCATTGAGCACGGCAATCTTCGGCATGCCGTACTTCTGCGCGATGTTCATCGCCTGCCGGGCGAAGTCGAACGACTGGTCCTTGGGCAGGAAGAACTCTTCCTTGAGCTCCTTGCCCTGCACCGTGCCGTGCATCTTGAAGAGCATTCCCTTGCCTTCCTTTGGGTCCTGGCTGACTTCGTAGTCGATGCACAGGTTGTAGCTGTAGTCATCCTTGTTCAGCGCGTGGCGTTCGATGTGCAGGTGACCAGGTTCAAAGGTAGCCATAGGCGTTTCTCCTCTACTTCACAGGTAGGTGATGCCAGGTTTTGCGGTACTGATGCGGGTGCCGGCGCTGCCCTGGACAATTGCTTCGATGTCCGAGAGTGAACCGATCACTGCGGTTTTTCCAGTCTGGCGGGCGAACTCGCACGCGGCCTGGACCTTGGGTCCCATGGAGCCGGCGGCGAAGCCGAGCTTTTCGATTTCGTCCGGGTGTGCCTGGCCGATGGCTTTCTGGGTGGGCTTGCCGAAGTCGATAAAGGCGGCATTGACGTCGGTGGCGATCACCAGCAAATCGGCGTCCAGTTGCCCGGCCAGCAACGAGGAGCACAGGTCTTTGTCGATCACGGCTTCAATGCCCTTGAGCTTGCCGTCTTCGCCATACATCGTCGGAATCCCGCCGCCACCGGCGCAGATCACGATGCTGCCTTTTTCCAGCAGCCACTGGATCGGGCGGATTTCAAAGATCCGTTTTGGCCGTGGGCTGGCCACCACGCGGCGATACTTGTCGCCATCGGGGGCAATCGCCCAGCCTTTTTCAGCGGCCAGTTTTTCCGCTTCGGCTTTGGAGTACACCGGGCCGATGGGTTTGGTCGGGTTCTGGAAGGCCGGGTCCTTGGCGTCCACTTCCACCTGGGTCAGCAGTGTGGCGAACGGCACTTCGAAGTCCAGCAGGTTGCCCAGTTCCTGTTCGATGATGTACCCGATCATGCCCTCGGTTTCGGCTCCCAACACATCCAGCGGGTAAGGTGAAACCTGGGTGTAGGCGGCAGCCTGCAGCGACAGCAGGCCCACTTGCGGGCCATTGCCGTGGGCAATCACCAGCTCGTTGCCTTTGTGGATCTTGGCGATCTGTTCGGTGGCGATGCGGATATTGGCCCGTTGATTGTCTGCGGTCATGGGTTCACCACGGCGCAGAAGGGCGTTGCCGCCCAGTGCAACGACGATACGCATATAAGGTTGTCCTTCCAGAATCCAGCGTTGTGAACACCGGGCCAAATGTGGGAGCGGGCTTGCTCGCGAAAGCGGTGTGTCGGTGAAAAATATAGCGACTGGCACGCCGCC
>NZ_JBSVWQ010000374.1:0-3210 GCF_054071215.1 Pseudomonas sp. SDO5522_S412
GGGGAGGGGGCGTGCTGGAGAAGGAGTGGGGAAAGCAACAGGGGGGGGTGAGTGACCCAATGTGGGAGCGAGCAAGCCCGCTCCCACATTTGTTGTGTGTCGTCTGTCAGCCCAGCAAATCCCGCAAGACCTGGGTAAACGCCCGGCTGCTGTCTTCTTCGGCGGCGTGGTGCCCGTCGCGCACCACCCACTTCCCGTTGACCAGCACGTCGCGCACCTGGCGATCACCACCGGCAAACAACCAGCGATTGAGGATCCCGTCTTCGTTCGCTGTCGCCAGGTACGGATCGTTGCCGTCCAGCACCAGCCAGTCCGCACGTTTGCCAACTTCAAGGCGCCCAATCGGCTGCCCCAGCGCTTCGGCACCGCCGTCCAGCGCGGCATCGAACAGCGTACGCCCAACCATCGGCTGATCGCTGCGATACAGCCGGTTGCGCCGCTGGTCCCGCAGCCGCTGCCCATATTCCAGCCAGCGCAATTCTTCCACCACGCTCAGTGACACATGGCTGTCGGAACCAATCCCCATGCGCCCGCCCTGGGCCAGGAAGTCCACCGCCGGGAAAATCCCGTCGCCCAGGTTGGCTTCAGTGGTCAGGCACAACCCGGCAATCGCCCGGCTCCTGGCCATCAACGTCACTTCTTCCGGATTGGCGTGGGTGGCGTGCACCAGGCACCAGCGCTGATCCACTTCAACATGGTCATACAACCATTGCAGCGGGCGCTGGCCGCTCCAGGCCAGGCAGTCGTCGACTTCCTTCTGCTGCTCGGCGATGTGGATATGCACCGGGCACGCCTTGTCGCTGGCGGCCAGCACTTCGCTGATCTGTTGCGGTGTGACGGCGCGCAGCGAGTGGAAACACAGGCCCAGCCGTTGTGCCGGTTGCGCGGCCAGAATCGGTTGCAGGCGTGATTGCAGGCTCAGGTAATTTTCGGTGCTGTTGATAAAGCGGCGCTGGCCTTCATTGGGGGCCTGGCCGCCGAAACCGGAGTGGCTGTAGAGCACCGGCAACAACGTCAGGCCGATACCGCTGCTGGCGGCGGCCTGGCTGATTTGCCGCGACAGCTCCGCAGGGTCGGCATAGGGCTGGCCGCTGACGTCGTGGTGCACGTAGTGAAATTCGGCCACCGAGGTGTAGCCGGCCTTGAGCATTTCGATATACAACTGGCGCGCGATGACCTGCAACTGGTCGGGGCGGATCTTGCCGACCATCCGATACATCAGGTCGCGCCAGGTCCAGAAACTGTCATTCGGGTTGCCGGCCACTTCCGCCAGCCCGGCCATCGCGCGCTGGAAAGCGTGGGAATGCAGGTTCGGCATGCCCGCCAGCACGGGGCCCCTGAGCTGTTCGGCACCGTCTGCACTGGCGTTGGGCTCAACCTTGGTCAGCAGGCCATCGGCGCTGACTTCAAGACGTACATCGTTGGCCCATCCATTAGGCAGCAGCGCGCGTTCGGCAAAGAAAGCGGACATGATTCAGGCACCCCAGTCGTGTGTTTATTTGTATATACATATACAGACGTTTGCCTGCTCGGTAAACTCCGGCAAGCTATGCTTCTTTTTCACCTACAAGGATTTCCTGTGTCGACTCCGCCCGCCAAGTCTCCACTGGCTGCCCACATGGACGAAAGTCCAGCGCCCTTGTATGCCCGCGTCAAACAGATGATCAGCCAGCAGATTCTCAACGGCAACTGGCCGCCGCATTATCGCGTGCCTTCGGAGAGCGAACTGGTCAACCAGTTGGGCTTCAGCCGCATGACCATCAACCGCGCCCTGCGCGAGTTGACTGCCGAAGGCCTGCTGGTACGCATGCAAGGTGTGGGCACCTTTGTCGCCGAGCCCAAGAGCCAGTCGGCGCTGTTTGAAGTGCACAACATTGCCGATGAGATCGCCTCCCGCGGTCATCGCCATACGTGCAAGGTCATTACCCTCGGGGAAGAAGCCGCCGGTTCCGAGCGCGCCGTCGCGCTGGAAATGCGCGAAGGCGGGCGGGTGTTCCACTCGTTGATCGTGCACTACGAAAACGACATTCCGGTGCAAATCGAAGACCGTTTCGTCAACGCCCTGGTAGCACCGGAATACCTGCAGCAGGATTTCACCCAGCAAACGCCCTATGCCTACCTCAACCAGGTGGCGCCGCTGACCGAAGGCGAGCACGTGGTCGAGGCGATCCTGGCCGACGCCGACGAATGCAAGCTGCTGCAAATCGAAACCAGCGAGCCATGCCTGCTGATTCGCCGCCGCACCTGGTCTGGCCGCCAGCCGGTCACGGCCGCACGTTTGATCCACCCCGGTTCCCGTCATAGCCTGGAAGGACGTTTCAGTAAATGAGTTCGATGAAAGTCTGGCGCGCTACCGATTACATTCGCATGCCGTGGAAAAACGGTGGCGGCAGCACTGAAGAAATCACCCGTGACGCGGGGGAGGGCCTGGACGGTTTCGGCTGGCGCCTGTCGATTGCCGATATCGCCGAGTCGGGCGGGTTCTCCACCTTTGCCGGGTACCAGCGCATTATCACCGTGCTGCAAGGCTCGGGCATGGTGCTGACGGTGGATGGCGAGGAACAACTCGGGTTGTTACCGCTGCAGCCATTCCCGTTCAAGGGTGACAGCCAGGTGTCCTGCCGCTTGATCGGCGGGCCGATCCGCGATTTCAACCTCATCTATTCGCCGCAGCGCTATCAAGCGCGGTTGCAATGGATGGACGGCACGCAGCGTTTCTTCAGTGCCGCGCACACCGTGCTGGTGTTCAGCGTGGCCGATGAAGTGAAGGTGCTCGGTGAGCGGCTGAACCGTCACGACTGCCTGCAACTGGACGGTAACACCGGCCTGCTGGACGTCAGCGTGACTGGCCGTTGCTGCGTTATCGAATTGACTGCCGCCGCCTGAACAGGTGGGGGTTTCTTCCCCCACATTTTGTTTCCCTCTTCCCGCACCAACTTGTTACCGAACGCCCCAGCATGGCGCAAAGCCCTGCCTCGATGACAAGTCTCCCGCACTGTAAAAATCCCCCGTAAGAAAATTCATCATGCTGCGAAGCCTTGTTTTCCAAGGCTTCCACCCTCGTCCCGGAAAAATCTTCAAACCTTGCGCGCAAAGTTGGCCGCTTGATTGCATATGCTTGTATGTACAAGTAAAGATGTGTGCGTAAGAGTCCGTGAACTTCCTCTTCGCACCCATCAATGTTCGCGCATTGATCGTTGAGGATTTTTT
>NZ_JBSVWQ010000375.1:0-3207 GCF_054071215.1 Pseudomonas sp. SDO5522_S412
AGTCAATCCATGTGCTGACTGACACACCGCATTCGCGAGCAAGCCCGCTCCCACACAAGCTCATTCCACATTTGATCTGCGGTGTTACTGCAATTGCAGTGTCGAGTTGAACTGACTGATCGCATCCACCACATGCCGTGACCCTTCCTGAATCTCCAGGATCACCTGCCCCGCCTCATTCGCCAGCTCCACCCCAAGCCCCGTGCGGCTCAGGCTCGACTGCATGCTCGACACCGCGCTGATCGACAGGTCGTGGTTCTTGCGCACCACATCCACAATCTCGATCGTCGCCTGGCTGGTTCGCGCCGCCAAACTGCGCACCTCATCCGCCACCACCGCAAACCCGCGCCCATGCTCGCCCGCCCGGGCCGCTTCGATCGCCGCATTCAGCGCCAGCAGGTTGGTCTGGTCGGCGATGCCGCGGATGGTCTGGACGATGGTGCCGATGATGTCCGACTGCTTGCTCACTGCGTCGATGCTCACGGCCGCTTCGTTAAGGTCACGGGAAATTTCTTCGATGATCTGCACGGTCTGCTGCACCACTTCCGAGCCCTTGCGGGCGCAGGCGTCGTTTTGCACCGAGGTGGCGTGAGCCGAGTCGGCAGCCGTGCGCAAGGTGGTGACCTGGTCGGTGATGTCGCTGGCGAACTTCACCACTTTGTACAGGCGCCCGTTGGCATCGAAGATCGGGTTGTAGGAGGCTTCCAGGAACAGCGTTTGGCCGAATTTGTCTTTGCGCTCAAAGCGGTGGGAGTGATATTCGCCGCGGTTGAGCGAGGCCCAGAATGCCTTGTAGGCCGGCGAATCGGTCTCACCGCGATGACAAAACAGACTGTGGTGCTGGCCGACGATTTCACTGAGGGAATACTTCACCGTCTTCAGGAAGTTGTCGTTGGCATTCAGAATCTGGCCTTGCGGGGTGAATTCAATGACCGCCATGGAGCGGCCGATGGCGTCGATCAGGCTCTGGTTTTCATGCTCGCGGTGAATCCGCGCCGAGATGTCCGAGGCCACCTTGATCACGCTCTGCACCTGGTTGTCGGCACCGATTACCGGCATGTAACTGGCCTCCAGCCACACTTCCTGGCCATGCTTGTTCAACCGCATGAAGGTGCCACTGAGGGGCTCGCCCCGCGCCAGGTCGCGCCAGAGTTTGGCGTAGGCATCGGTGTGGGTGTAGGCCTCTTCGCAGAAAATCCGGTGATGCTTGCCGCGAATTTCTTCGGCGCGGTAGCCCATGGTCTTGCAGAAGTTTTCATTGGCATCCAGCACGATGCCGTCGCGATCAAACTCGATCATTGCCATGGAACGGCTGATTGCGGCCAATTTGGCTTTGGCTTCGGTAAGGGCGCAGGAGAAACGTTCGATTTCCAGCAGGTCGGATTTGTGTTGGCGGTTGAACATGTCAGATCACCCTTTATTTTCCCGACGCCCAGGCGGGCGCATTCCATTCACGGTTTGAATCTTGATCGCAGACCTTTATGGAGAAACCTATCCGAAACGCTTTATATGCCGAGCGTCATCAACGGTTCTGGGTGAGCATAGACAGGCGTTGGCGCTATGCAAGGCCACTAGTCAGCCAGCATTTGCAACAAAGCATTAACCACTGCGGAGGGCGGTTGGTGGCGTGATGTCACCAACGCAAACTCGCGATGCACCGGCTCCGCCAGGGGCATGATGCGCAAGCCGTGGCGCTGGGCCGGCAGGGTCATCTCGGGCACCAGCGTCACTCCCACGCCTTCACGCACCAGGCTGAAAGCGCTGTTCCATTCGCGCACTTCCACCCGCACCTCGCGCAGCACCAGGCCGGCTTCCTGCGCCAGGCTGCGGGCGTTGACGGTGCAGCCGCCGGTGGCAAGCACGAACGGTTGCTCCACCAACTCTTCCAGCGTGACCGTTGCCTGCGCCGGGCGCCGGGAAAACCCGTGGGCCATCGGCAGCACCGCCACCCAGTTATCGCGCCCCAGCACGGCGGCATTGCGCTCGGACGGCGGGTTGAGCACCACGCCCAGGTCGATCAGATTCGCGTCGAGCAAGGTGTTCACTTCATCGTCGGTCACTTCCAGGGCCGTGACCTCGATGCCGGGGTAAAGCTGGTTGAACCGACGCAGCAGCGGCGGCAGGAACACCGCCAGCACCATGGGGAAACTCGCGATGCGAATCGTCCCACGCAGCATCGGCCGCGCTTCGTCCACGGTGGTGCGAATCGCCTGCAAGGCCCCGAGCATCACCCGCGCCTGCTCGATCACCTGCAGGCCCAGGGCGGTAGGCACGGTCTGACGCGCCTCACGCACAAACAACTGCGCACCGAGGTTGGCCTCCATGGCCGCCATCGCCTGGCTGGCGGCGGACTGAGTCATGCCCACTCGTTCGGAGGCGGCAGTGATGCTGCCGTTGTCCGCCACGGCCACCAGCAGGCGCCAGTGCATCAGGTTCATCATGGCAGTAGCTGTCCTTATGGCAGGATTCTGAAAGATTAATTTTACCCAAGGTGCCATGCCCACGAGACTGAAGGCAACTGTCCTGCGGAGTTGACCCGATGAAGCTGTATTTTTCCCCGAATGCCTGTTCCCTCGCCTCCCATATCGCGCTGCGGGAATTGGCCCTGCCGTTTGAATTGATTCGCGTCGACAACCAGAAAAAGCTCACGGCTGACGGTGATGATTTCCTGCAGATCAATCCCAAGGGCTATGTGGCCGCACTGCAACTGGACAACGGCGAGGTACTGACCGAAGGCGCGGCCATCCTGCAATACCTGGCCGACCGTGTACCCGCAGCGGGCCTGGCGCCGGCCAATGGCAGCTGGGAGCGGGTGCGTTTGCAGGAGTGGCTGAACTATGTCTCCAGCGAGATTCATGGCGGGCTGGGAGTGTTGTTCAAGGACGCGATTCCCGATGAGGTGAAGGCGCTGTTCAAGGCCACGCTGTTCAAGCGCTTTGCGATTCTGGTGCAGACCCTGGAGCGCCAGGATTACCTGCTGGGCGCGCAGTACTCGGTGGCGGATGCGTACCTGTTTGTGGTGCTGCGCTGGGCGGGGTTGTTTGATATCGACTTGCAGCAGTGGCCGGCGTTGGCGAAGTTTCAGCAGCGGGTCGGTGAGCGGCCGGCAGTGATTGCCGCCCTGGCCGCTGAAAATCCATGACCTGAAATGCGATCAACCTGTAGGAGCTGGCTTGCCTGCGATAGCGATGGTGAATCCAACATCGC
>NZ_JBSVWQ010000376.1:0-3203 GCF_054071215.1 Pseudomonas sp. SDO5522_S412
CCTAAGGTATTGACTGGCACACCGCTTTCGCGAGCAAGCCCGCTCCCACTTTTGTTTTGTGGGGTGTCAGTCAGCCCAGGGCGCCTTGCGCGAGTTGTTCAGCTCATTCAAATAGCTGTCGCCACCCAACTGACTCATCTGCTGCCGAATCCACGCCGCCCGTCGCGCGACATACGACGTTGGATGGCTGGCACTCCACACCCGCGGGTTAGGCAACACCGCAGCCAGGTAGCTGGCCTGCTGGCGGGTCAGCGCCTTGGCACTCACCCCAAAGTGATGCCGCGCCGCCGCTTCGGCGCCGAACACGCCTTCATCCCATTCCACGCTGTTGAGGTACACCTCAAGAATTCGCTGCTTGGGCCAGAGAATCTCGATCAGCCCGGTAAACCAGGCTTCCAGGCCCTTGCGGAAATAGCTGCGGCCGGTCCACAAAAACAGATTCTTCGACACCTGCTGGCTCAAGGTGCTGGCGCCACGAATCGAACCGCCGCGCTCGTTATGCAGCAACGCCGCCTGGATCGCGTCGAAATCAAAACCCCAATGTTGCGGGAAGCGCTGGTCTTCGCCGGCCATCACCGCCACTTTCAGTTCGTCGGAGATCTGATCCCACGGCACCCACGTGCGCTGTACGTCAATCGGCTCGCCGTCGACCCAGGACTCGACCTTGCGCTCAACCATCAGCGCAGTGCCCGGCGGTGGCACGAAACGGAACAGCAGCACCAGCAGCACGCTGCCGATGGCAAACCACTTGAGGGCTTTGAGAAAACGCTTGAAGAGGAGACGCAGCATAGAGATGGCTTGGCCGAACCCGTTGAGCGGGCCATTATACAGACCCTGCCCCCTGAGTCTGACTGGAGTTCCTCATGTTGCGTGGCTTTCTGATGCTGGCTGCCTTTTTCGGTTTCACCGGCGTCGCCCTGGGTGCGTTTGCCGCCCACGGCCTGAAAAACCGCCTGAGCGCCGAGTACCTGGCGATTTTCCACACCGGCGTGACCTACCAGTTGGTGCACACCCTGGCGCTGTTCGGCGTGGCACTGCTGGCGGCGCACATTCCGGGCAGGCTGGTGACGTGGGCGGGGGTGTCCTTTGCCGTGGGCATCCTGCTGTTCTCCGGCAGCCTGTATGTGCTGACCATGACCGGCATC
This sequence comes from Pseudomonas sp. SDO5522_S412, assembly GCF_054071215.1. Lineage (NCBI taxonomy): Bacteria > Pseudomonadati > Pseudomonadota > Gammaproteobacteria > Pseudomonadales > Pseudomonadaceae > Pseudomonas > Pseudomonas sp. SDO5522_S412. Next base: position 1,146 of record NZ_JBSVWQ010000376.1, read on the forward strand.
AGCAAGCTCGGCATCATCACCCCGTTTGGTGGCCTGGCGTTCCTGCTGGGCTGGTTCTTCCTCGGTTTGGCGGCGTGGCGTCTACAGGCTGCCTGACCAAGGGGCTTGGGCCAGCAACGCCAATCACGCTAGAATGCTGGCCCCTAAAAACGATGGCGGCCCGTGGCATGCGCATTCAGTTGAACGGCGAACCCTTTGAACTGCCCAACGGTGAAACCGTTGCGGCGCTGCTGACCCGTCTGGACTTGACCGGACGCCGCGTCGCAGTGGAGCTCAACCAGGATATCGTCCCGCGTAGCCAGCACGTCGAGACCGCGCTCACCGAGGGTGACCAGGTCGAAGTGGTCCACGCCATCGGCGGCGGCTAGCCGTCCGGCGCTCCAGGGCGCCAACCCGCATTCTGCAGAACCTCACCCCAACTCGAGGATTTCCCATGAGCATCGTTCGTAGCGACAAGCCTTTCGTCCTGGCCGGTCGTACCTTCCAGTCGCGTCTGCTGGTCGGCACCGGCAAGTACCGCGACATGGAAGAAACCCGCCTGGCCATCGAAGCCTCGGGCGCCGAGATCGTTACTTTCGCCGTGCGCCGCACCAACCTCGGCCAGATCGAGGGCGAGCCGAACCTGCTCGAAGTGCTGTCGCCGGATCGCTACACCTTCCTGCCGAACACCGCCGGTTGCTACGACGCCATCGAAGCCGTGCGCACCTGCCGCCTGGCCCGTGAGCTGCTCGACGGCCACAACCTGGTGAAGCTGGAAGTGCTGGCCGACCAGAAAACCCTGTTCCCCAACGTGATCGAAACCCTCAAGGCCGCCGAGACCCTGGTCAAGGAAGGCTTCGACGTGATGGTCTACACCAGCGACGACCCGATCATCGCCCGCCAACTGGCCGAAATCGGCTGCATCGCGGTGATGCCGCTGGCCGGTCTGATCGGTTCCGGCCTGGGTATCTGCAATCCGTACAACCTGCAGATCATCCTTGAAGAAGCCAAGATCCCGGTGCTGGTGGATGCGGGCGTGGGCACTGCCTCCGACGCCACCATCGCCATGGAACTGGGTTGCGATGCGGTGCTGATGAACTCGGCCATCGCCCATGCCCAGCAGCCGATCATGATGGCCGAAGCCATGCAACACGCAATCGTCGCCGGCCGCCTGGCGTACCTCGCCGGGCGCATGCCGAAAAAACTTTACGCCAGCGCCTCCTCGCCGCTGGATGGTCTGATCAAGTAAGAGCCATTGATGACTGAATCAAACGAAACGCCGAACACCCTGGAAGAAGGCGACGAGTCCAAGCACCGCCGCATCAAGAGTTTTGTGATGCGCGCCGGTCGCATGACCGAGGGCCAGCAAAAGGGCCTGGAGCAGGGCACGCCGCTGTTCGTCCTGCCGCTGGCAGACGCGCCGGTGGATTACGACCAGGTGTTTGGCCGCTCGGCACCACGCTCCCTGGAGATTGGCTTCGGCATGGGCCATTCCCTGCTGGAAATGGCCGCGGCTTCGCCGGAGCAGGATTTTATCGGGGTTGAAGTACACCGTCCGGGTGTTGGCGCGCTGCTGAACGGCGTGCTGACTCAGGGCCTGACCAACCTGCGGGTCTACGACTGCGACGCGATCGAAGTGCTCAACCGCTGCATCGCCGACAACAGCCTCGACCGGCTGATGCTGTTCTTCCCGGACCCCTGGCACAAGAGCCGCCACCACAAGCGCCGCATCGTCCAGGCTTCCTTCGCGGAACTGGTGCGCAGCAAGCTGAAAGTGGGCGGCATCCTGCACATGGCCACCGACTGGGAACCGTATGCCGAGTACATGCTGGAAGTAATGAACGTCGCCCCTGGCTACCGCAACCTGGCGGAAGACGGCAAATGCGTCCCGCGCCCGGCCGAGCGGCCGATCACCAAGTTCGAACGTCGCGGCGAGCGACTCGGGCATGGGGTTTGGGATTTGAAGTTCGAGAAAGTGGACTGATAAGTCCCAGGCTTGAAATGCAGTAAAAAATGTGGGAGCGGGCTTGCTCGCGAATGCGGTAGATCAGTCGACATTTACGCTGACTGACACACCGC
>NZ_JBSVWQ010000377.1:0-3191 GCF_054071215.1 Pseudomonas sp. SDO5522_S412
GCGGTGGGTCAGCCAATAAATCTGCTAACTGATACACCGCCTTCGCGAGCAAGCCCGCTCCCACATTCAGATCGCATTTCAGCCCTTGGCGTTGAGCAACTTGTCGAAGGCCTTGTCCAGGTTGCCTTCAGCACCTTTCAACTTCTCACGACGCTCCTTCAACCAACTCTGGTCCGCGTCGAGATTCTTGCGCGCTTCCACCAGCATCCGCTTGACCTCTTCCGGCTGCGGCCCACCCGTACCCTTGCGAGTCTTGACCATCGTGGTCGGCGACAGTGCAGCCCGGAAACCGGCCTCATCCAGCGGCAACGTATTCGGCGTCCATTTGTATTTGTCCGCGGCCTGGGTGTACAGCTTCTGCGCGTCCGCATACGCGAAGGTCTTCGGCGTGGTGCCATTGCTGCGCGCCTCGGTGACGATCAACGAGGCGAAGCTGTGGCCAATGCGGAACGGCACCTTGAACTGACGCTCCAGGGTGTCAGCCAGCTCCATCGAAGTGGTCCACTCGGACTCCAGCTCATCCAGCGCTCGCTGCGGGTTGATCTGCAGCGCATCCAGCACGGCATCCATGCTTTTGAACATGTCATCGGTGGACTGGAACAGCCCCAATGAATCGAACGCAAACTTGTAGTCGGTCATGCCGGTGGTGACGTTATGCGCGCGCAAGGTCACGGTTTGCGCCAGGCCCACCACGTCCGAGGCCGATTCCCGAGTGCGCATCAACAACCCCGGGTTGCGTTTTTGCGGCATCGCACTGCTGGTGTAGGTGGACTCTTCGTCCAGCAGCAACCAGGGGCGGATCTGATGGTACTGGGTATGGATATCGCCAATCATCGCGCCGATGCGGATCGCCGAAGACGCCGCGAGGTTCGCCGCCTCGATCGGGATGTCGTAGGTCGACACCTGGCTCGAATCCAGGGAGTTTTCCCGCACGCCGTCGAACCCCAGCAACTCGGCCAGGCGTTCGCGGTTCAGCGGGTAAGCGGAGTTCGCCAGTACCGCGGTGCCCATCGGGCTCAGGTTGAGGCGGGTGTAGAGTTCACGGATGCGTTGGCCGTCGCGATCAAATGCGGCTTCGAACGCCAGCAGGTAGTGCGCATAGCTGATGGGCATGGCCTGCACGCCGTTGGTGTAGGCGGGCACCAGGGTGTCGACGTTCTTGTCGGCGATGTTCAGGATACGTTGGCGGGTGGCGTTCAGTGCCTCGCTGTAGGCCAGCACCTGGGAGCGCAGTTTGGCCAGGCGGTAGGTGGCGAGCATGTCCTGGCGGCTGCGGCCGGAGTGGATCAGCGACGCTTCCGGACCGATCTTGTCGGTCATGATTTTTTCCAGTTGCAGCACGTCTTCCGGGCGCTTGCCATCGGGCTGGTCGGCCTGGTCGATGGCAAAGCGCACGCCGCCGGCGATCTTGTGGCCCATGTCCGGCTTGACGATGCCTTCTTCGGTGAGCATCACGATCGAGGCTTTGTTGATGCGGTTCAACCAGGCGAACTGGGTTTGGGTCGGGTCGCCCTTGGCCTTGTGGGCGCTTTGCGAGGAGCCCGGCGTGGCGCCGACTTTGGCCGCCTGGGCGGCGCATTCTTCGGTGGTTTTGCAGGGCAACGCGCCGGTGTCGGCGGCGTAGGCGCCGTAACTGCTGAACAGGGCAAAGGCGACGGCCAGGTGGATCAGGCTTTTTCTGCTATTCATGTGCAACGCTCCGGGAAAAATCACAGCAAGGGCAGGGTGTAGCTGACGATAAAGCGGTTCTGGTCGATATCGCTGCCGCTGCCATTGCTGCGATACGTGCCATTGCGCCATTTCACTTCAAGGTTCTTCAGGGCACCGCTCTGGAACACGTAGCCGATATCGGTGTTGCGCTCCCACTCGGTACCTTCCAGGGTTCGGGTACGCACGAAGTTGTCACCCTTGAGGTAGCGGGTCATGAAGGTCAGGCCGGGGATGCCGAGGGCGGCGAAGTCATAGTCGTAGCGGGCCTGCCAGGACTTTTCCTCGGGGTTGGCGAAGTCCGGCGAGATCATCACGTAGTTGACGAGGTAGGAGTCGGTACCGTCCAGGTGGGGGAAGCCGGTGGTGCCTTTCATGCGCTGGTAGGCGGCGCCGAACGAGTGGCCGTGGAGGCTGTAGGTGAACTTGGCACCGAAGGCCTGGTTGTCGATGTTGCTGTTGCCTTCCTTGCTGGAGTCGGCGTAACGCAGGTCGGTCTTGAACGACTGCGCGTCACCCAGTGGCAGGGTATGGACCAGGTTGAAGATGTGTTGCTTGTAGTTGTTCTCGAGGTTGGCGTAGTGGTAGCCGGTGACCAGGGTTTTGGTCCAGCTGTAGCTGGCACTGGCGAAGTCGAATTTATCGCTGGGCACGGCACCCTTGATGCCTTTGCCGTCGACTTCGATGTCTGCATGGCCGCTGTCGTTACGCAGGGTGTTGCTGGTCAGGCGCCCGGCATCGAAGGTCAGGCCGGCGATGTCCTGGCTGGTCAATTGAGTGCCGCGAAAGGTCTGGGGCAGAAGCCGGCCATCGTTGGGCAGTACGGTCGGCAGCTTGGGGATCAGCGTGCCGAATTTGAGCACGCTTTTGGAGATCCGCGCCTTGGCGGTGGCGCCCATTCGACTGTAGCTGTCCGGTGCGCCATCCTCGCCCACGGGAAGCAGGCCGGTGTTTTGGCGGTCGGGGCTTGAGTCCAGTTTCAAACCCTGCAGGCCGATGGCATCGAGGCCAAAGCCCACCAGGCCTTCGGTGTAACCCGACTGGTAATTGAGGATCAGCCCTTGGGCCCACTCATCGCGTTTGGACTGGCTCGCGTTGGGCTGGCGGTAATCGCTGTTGAAGTAGAAGTTGCGAAATTCGAGGTCGGCCTTGCTGTCTTTGAAAAAGTCAGCTTCGGCAAAGGTTGGGAAGGCGAGGGTCAAACCGAGGGTGGCCGAAGTCAAGCCCAGGGTAATGGGGGATTTGTTCATTGTTATTCCCGTTGTCTGCTGCTTATTTTTAGAATTATCTGGCCGGACGGCGACAGGGAGACGCGTCCGGCTTGCGCAGGCTAACGAGTTGTATTGCAGATTGAAAATATATAGAAAGTGTTGAGGCGAGACGAAAAAAGTATGAAGCGGACGCCCGATTTTTCAGGCACTGAAGGGCGAATGTGGGAGCGGGCTTGCTCGCGAAAGCGGTGGATCAGTCAATACATCCGGTGA
>NZ_JBSVWQ010000378.1:0-3171 GCF_054071215.1 Pseudomonas sp. SDO5522_S412
ACTGACACACCGCTTTCGCGAGCAAGCCCGCTCCCACAGGGGATCTGTGTTGATAGCTACATCTTCAAACGGGACCGACGACTGCCATGACCGAAGACACCATCAAACGCCGCGCCAAAGGCCTCGACCGGGCGTTCGATATCCTCGATTTCCTCAAGGAAATCGGCCAGCCCCTGCGCCCGAATGACATCGCCAGCGGCATCGGCAGCCCCAAATCCACGGTCTACGAATTGGTGGCCTCGCTGCTGGAACGGCGCATCCTCGAAACCGTCGGCAAGGACGGTCACGTCTACCTCGGCCGTCAGCTGTACTTCCTCGGCCAGGCCCACCTGCGCCATTTCGACCTGACCCGCGAAGCCGACCACGCCCTGCAGGAAATCGTCAGCCAAACCCATGAAACCGCCCAGATGTGCCTGCTCAATGGCCGCAAATACACCGTGGCCCTGATGCGCGAAGGCGAGCGGCATTTCCGCATTTCCTCAGACATCGGCGAGAACGCGCCGATCCCCTGGACCGCCTCCGGCCGCCTGCTGCTGGGCCACCTGAGCGACCAGCAAATCATCGACCTGATCGACTACGACGACTTCATCCTCCCGGACGGTCAGCGCCTGCCTCTGGAAACCTTCCTCGGGCAAATCCGTCAGGCCACCCTCGACGGATTCTTCTCCTTCGACAGTGTCGCCGACACCTTTACCCACTGCTTTGCCGCCCCGGTTCGGGACGCCCAAGGCATCAGCATTGCGACCCTGTGCATCGTCGCCCCACGGGCCGATGCGATCAAAAACTACAACGACTACCGCCGGGTGCTGATCGACAGTGCGAACAACCTGGCCCGTCGCATCAACGAATAGGAAACCCTTATGTCTGCCTTCAATGCCGTTGAAAAAGGCGCCGCCGCCATCGGTGCACATCTGGTCCGTGACGTCAGCCTGCCAGCCCTGGTGTTGCACCGTGACGCCCTGGAACACAACATCCGCTGGATGCAGGATTTCGTCAGCAACAGCGGTGCGCAATTGGCGCCTCACGGCAAGACCAGCATGATGCCCGCGCTGTTCCAGCGGCAGATCGAGCAGGGCGCCTGGGGCATCACCCTGGCCAACGCCGTGCAGACCCGCGCTGCGTACGCCGGTGGGGTTCGCCGGGTGTTGATGGCCAACCAACTGGTGGGCGCGCCGAACATGGCGCTGATCGCCGACCTGCTGGCCGACCCCGAATTCGACTTCCACTGCATGGTCGACCACCCGGACAACGTCGCCGACCTGGGCCTGTTCTTCGCCGCCCGTGGCCTGCGCTTGAACGTGATGATCGAATACGGCGTGGTCGGCGGGCGTTGCGGTTGCCGCACCGAACAACAGGTGCTCGACCTGGCCAAGGCGATCAAGGCCCAGCCTGCGCTGGCCCTCACCGGCATCGAAGGCTACGAAGGGGTGATCCATGGCGAGCACGCCATCAGTGGCATCCGCGAATTCGCCGCCTCCCTGGTACGCCTGGCCGTCGACCTGCAAAACAGCGGCGCCTTCGACCTGGCCAAGCCCATCATTACCGCCTCGGGTTCGGCCTGGTACGACCTGATTGCCGAATCCTTCGAAGCCCAGAACGCCGCCGGCCGCTTCCTCAGCGTATTGCGCCCGGGCAGCTACGTGGCTCACGACCACGGCATCTACAAAGACGCGCAGTGCTGCGTACTCGACCGTCGCAGCGACCTCAACGAAGGCCTGCGCCCGGCGCTGGAAGTCTGGGCCCATGTGCAGTCGCTGCCGGAGCCGGGCTTCGCGGTGATCGCCCTGGGCAAGCGCGACGTCGCCTACGACGCCGGCCTGCCGGTGCCGCTCAAGCGCTACAAGGCTGGCGTGCTGCCAGCCGAGGGTGATGACGTGACCGCGTGCAAGGTCACCGCCGTGATGGACCAGCATGCGTTCATGGTCGTCGCACCGGGGGTTGAGTTGCGCATTGGCGACATCATCTCCTTCGGCACATCCCACCCGTGCCTGACCTTCGACAAGTGGCAAGTGGGTAATCTGGTGGATGAGCAGTTGCAGGTGATCGAAAGCCTGCATACCTGCTTCTAGACCGAGTCGCGCCTTTCGCGAGCAAGCCCGCTCCCACATTCGACCGAGTTCCTTCAGTTGAAATGCATTCAAATGTGGGAACGGGCTTGCTCGCGAAGAGGCCCTCCAGTACATCGAGAGACCCCAGGCATGAACACAAAACCCCGCATCGCCCTCATCGGCGAATGCATGATCGAACTGCAACACCGCGCCGACGGCAGCCTGCAACAAAGCTTCGGCGGCGACACCCTGAACGCCGCCGTCTACCTGCGCCGCGAACTGGGTGAACCGAGCACCGTCGACTACGTCACCGCCCTGGGCGATGACAGCTTCAGCGATGCCATGTGCAAGCACTGGGCCGAAGAAGGCCTGGGCCTGGGCATGGTCCAGCGCCTGCCCGGGCGCCTGCCGGGTTTGTACTGCATCCAGACCGATGCCAACGGCGAGCGCAAATTCCTCTACTGGCGCAATGAAGCGGCCGTGCGCGACTGCTTCACCACACCGGCGGCCGAGCCGATCCTGGCAGCGTTGCCGACGTACGACGTGGTGTATTTCAGCGGCATCACCCTGGCGGTGCTGGGCGAAGTGGGCCGTGCGCGCCTGCTGGAAACCCTGGTCGAAACCCGCAAGCGCGGCGGCAAGGTGGTATTCGACAACAACTACCGGCCACGCCTGTGGGCCAGCATGGACGCCGCACGCGCGGCGTATCACGCGGTGTTGGCCGAGGTGGATATCGCCTTGCTGACCGAGGATGACGAACGGGCGTTGTTCGGCTATGAAGACAGCGAGCAGGTGTTTGCGGCGTACCCGACGATTGCCGAGGTGGCGCTCAAGCGCGGGGCGGATGCGTGTTTGATTCGCTGGGAGGATGAGCGATTCGAGGTGCCGGCGCTGGTGGTGGAGAAGGTGGTCGACACTACGGCGGCGGGGGATTCGTTCAGTGCTGCGTACCTGGCCAGTCGGCTCAAGGGCGGCTCGCCGCAGGATGCAGCACTGGCCGGGCATCGGCTGGCGAGCCGGGTGATTCAGGTGCCAGGTGCACTCATTCCCCGAGACTAACGCTGATCGTTCCCACGCTCCGCGTGGGAATGCAGCCAGGGACGCTCTGCGTCCCAAGAGCGGA
>NZ_JBSVWQ010000379.1:0-3129 GCF_054071215.1 Pseudomonas sp. SDO5522_S412
CGTCGACTGACACACCGCATTCGCGAGCAAGCCCGCTCCCACAGTTGACCTCTTTCGGCCTCAGGATCTTGCTCAGAACTGCCAGTTCAGGCTCAACCCCACACCCTGGATTTTTTCCCGGCCAGCCAATTGGCCGGTGTAGTCGAGGTTGACCCGTGTGCTTTTGCTCAACGCCAGGCTCGCCTGCACGCCCACCAATGCCGCGTCGCGCATCAACGGCGAGCTTTGCACCGCAAACGACGGCCCTCCGGCGACAAACGCCAGGTGCTCTTCGGATTCAACGGCACTCAGGCTGTGCTGCCAGCCCAGCGAGCCGGAAACGTCCAGTTGCTGGCGGTCATTGAGGGGGAAGGTTTTTGCCGCCCGCAGGCCCAGGGTGCTCAGCACTGCATCGCGGCTATCGCTGCCACGCTCCAGCGCGGCGGCGTCGCCTTTCTCGTCAAAACGTTCGTTGTCCAGATGCACGTAAGTCAGGTTGGCGAACGGCTCCAGCGCCACCGAGGACACGTTCAAACGGTAGGCCGCTTCGGTAAATACCTGGGCGCTGCGCGCATCCAGCTTGGTCTTCTGCTTGCCGCTGACTTCGCCGTACTGCAAGTCGCGTTTCACGTCGCCGCGATGCCAGCTGTAGGCACCGCCGACGCTCAAGCGCCAATTGCCCAGCTCATGCCCGGCGTAGGCGCCGAGGTGGTAGCTGTCGATGGACGCCGATGAATGCGTGCCGCTGCCCATGTTCAGCGAGCTGTCGCTGTAACCGGCCACGAGACCGGCACGGGTCTGCTCGTCCAGCGCGCCGTCGACACCGGCCAGCATGCCGCCCAGTGAGCTGGTGTAGCCTGCCGTGTCGCTGCGGCTGTCGGTCTTGCCCCAACTGCCGAGCGCCTTGACCCACACGTTGCTCTCACCGGTAACCGGCGTATGGCGCAGGCGCTCGCTAACGGCATCGCGTACCTGGCGGCTGTCATTGATCAGCATTGTGCCGATGGCCGGGTAGATTTCTCCCGACAGCTGCTGGAAACCCGACTGCGCCGTGGCTGCCGAGTCTGACCGCAGGATGCTTTCGTACACCGGATTACCGGCGCCCAACTGCTCGGCGGCCGCCGCCACCGAGCGCTGGTTACGAGTGGCACCGACACTGGCGAAACTCGCATCACTGCGGGCAATGCCCAGTTGCACACCGTTGGCGGCATAGTCGAGGGTGCCGCCGAGGAACAGGTAGTTGGGCAACACCGCACCGAACTGGCCCTGGACCCCGCCAGCCGCCTGGAGGATGTTGTACTGGCGCCCCACCAGGCTTTCCGCCTGTTGCAGGCTGAGCAGGGTCGGGCTGTTTTCCAGGGCCAGGGTCACGGTGCCGCCGCCGAGGATTGCCTTGCCCGTGGCGACAATCCGGTCGCTGGTGGTGGGGGTGAGTTCGACCGCATAGGTGGAGCCGGCGGCGAGGTTTACATCCCCGGCCACCTGCAAGGTGCCCACGGAATTGCCCGGCGCCACGGTGCCGCCGCTATTGACCTGTAACGCTGCGATGCGACCGGAGCCGCCCAACGTGCCGCTGTCATTGACCGTCACCGCGGACGTCAGTGAGCCATTCACCGCCAACCGGCCGCCATTCACGGTGGTCGGGCCACGGTAGGTGTTTTCGCCCGCCAGGATCAGGCTGCCCGCACCGGATTTGGTCAGGCTGCCTTCGTAGATACGCTGGGCCGCGGCTGCAGCACGGGCAGTGCCAACGGCATAGTCCGTCTGGTCCTGCTGACTCGCGCCGGCGCCCACGCCGTTCTCCCAGCCCTTGTCGCGCAGGGTTTGCTGCCAGGCCAGGGTTTCGGCGCTGTCTTCGGCCTGGCGCTGGATCAGCGCCTTGTCGGAGATCGCATTGCTCCACACATCGCCCTGCCCGGCCGCCAACGTGACATTCATCGGCCCGAGCAATTGCCCGGGCCCGTGCATCGCCCGGCCAAGGTCCGGCACGCCCCAGCCGACCTGAGTGGTCGGTGCATCGGTGACCGCGCCATTGAGCTGGGTGGCCGTGGTCAACAGCACCTGCAAGGCCTGCTCGTTGTTCAGGTATGGATAGCGTTCCATCACCAGCGCCAGTGCGCCGGTGGCATGGGGCGCCGACATCGAGGTGCCGGATTTCACCCCATAACCGCCATCGGGAATGGTGCTGTTGATCAACGCCCCGGGGGTGGAAATGCACCAGTACTTGGCGATGCCGCACTGGTTGTATTTCTGGTTGTTCGCCTTGTCCAGGCCCGATACCGCCAGCCAGTGGCCTTCCAGCTCCGGCTGGAAATAAGGCAAGGCCGAACGCACGCTGGCGTTGGCGTACCCGCTGTTGCCAGCACTGAACACGTTGATCACCCCGGCTTTGGCCACATCGGCCGCGGCATCCAGCCAGGTGTTCCGGTTGTAGTGCTGGGCATAGGCAGCGTGCAGGTCGCCAATGGTCTGGTAGCTGACATCCTTGGGTTGGCTGCCCCAACTGTTATTGATCGCGCGCACGCCGGAATCCACCAGCGCGCTGTACACCGCCTTGAAGTACTTGGGGTCTGGCGTGGGGCCGAACAGGAAGCTGTCGCTGGCGTTGGTGTTGCCGACGTAGATCTGCGCGTTGTACGCCACGCCGTGCATGCCCACGCCATCGCGGGCTGCGCCCATGGTGCCGGTCACGTGGGTGCCGTGGGAGTCATTGTTTGGGTTGAGCGCGCCGGTGGTGGTGAAGGGGCTGCCATCGACATAGGTGCCACTGGCGGTGACCGCGTGATAGCGGTCTTTTGAGGCTTCGGGATGGTTGGGGTCGAAACCCGAGTCCAGGGCGCCGATCTTCACGCCACTGCCGGTGATGCCGCTCGCATAGGCCTCGTTGGCTTTCATCCGGTCCAGGCCCCAGTCGCTCTGGAACTCGGCGGTGCGCCAACTGCCGGGGTCGCCGACTTTTCCGGCTTCGATGTACTGCCCGTGGGCCGCCACTGACAGCAGCAGCAAGGAGCCTGCGGTGAAGGGTTTGAAGCGAGGTGAACCAGTGATCATGAAGAGTCCCTTTTCTTATTGTTGAAATACCTGTGGCGAGGGAGCTTGCTCCCGCTGGAGTGCGCAGCGCTCCCAAGATCTTGGGGCCGCTACGCAGCC